>JAPLUS010000364.1 GCA_026397495.1 Candidatus Zixiibacteriota bacterium
AATGCCCTTATATCTTTAATTCCCAATAGACTCTCCTGCAGCGTAGCCGACATTTGCCCAAGGCCCTCCTGAATCTTTTGACTGATCTTTCTGAAAATATTTCCTTGTCTGCTCACGGTAATTGAAATAAGCGGCAAGGCAATAAAGGCTAATAGGGTCATCGCTGTATTTATAGATAGCAATATCATAAGAATGGCAATCATAATCATAAAATCAGGTATTATAAGAATAATCCTTGTTAGTAGGGCATCATCAATGATACTAATATCTCCCATAACACGCGCAATAATATCCCCGGTTTTCTGCTTATTAAAATATTCAATCGGAAGATTTAAAAGATGATGATATACGTTCGTCCGCAAGTCATAAATGATGTCCTGAGCAATCTTAGCTACGTTATATCGGGACCAATAAAGAGAGACACTTCCCGACAAGAATATTATCACTCCGGATAATAGCAATAAGTGGAGTTGACTAGTATCTTTTATATTATCGATAACAATTTTAATCATCCACGGTAGTGCTAGACTAGCAAGAATGCTTATAAGTATTAGCACTGCGACAAATATCAGCCTGACCCGATAGGGAAAGAGAAGCCGAAGCAATATTTTATACATAAACTATCCTTCGTTAATGCACATCTTTCCAAAAGCTGCATGACCATAAATCGGAAGAATCAATGCGGTCAGTGATTGCATAAGCGCGGGCTTTACACCCGCCGCCGCAGATAGGCTTTGCCGAGCATGTCCGGCAGCTCTTGTCAAGTCCCGGCACGGACGAGAATCACAATATCGAAACCATAGGAAAAATTTTGTCTTCACTAATTGACTATTTAAGCATCTTCCACAGATATGTATACTCCAGCGCGAAGGTTTGCGCTCTATGGATATTATCGGCGCCGGAACTATGGCCGCCGCTCATTTCCTCAGAAAAATATACCTTGTACCCCATCTGCTCCATTTTGGCCGCCATCTTACGGGCATGGGCGGGATGAACGCGGTCATCAGCGGTCGATGTTTCAAAAAACACCTCCGGATATTTAACGCCGCTTTTCAGATTCTGATAGGGGGAGTACTTTTCAATAAAAGCCCGCTGTTCGGGAATCTCGGGATCACCATACTCGGCCATCCATGAAGCTCCGGCCCCTATTTTGGTATATCGCAGCATATCCAGAAGCGGCACCTGACAGACGACCGCCTTGAACAGATCCGGTCTTTGTATAAAGGAAACACCGACCAGCAGTCCGCCATTGCTTCCGCCCATAATTCCAAGATGAGCCGGTGAGGTTACCCGGCGACGACAGAGATCCTCGGCAATGGCAATAAAATCATCGAAAACTTTCTGCCTATTTTCAAGCAGGCCGGCTTTATGCCATCGGGGTCCAAATTCGCCGCCCCCGCGAATATTGGCCAGGACATAGACCCCACCATTGGTCAGCCAGATTTTTCCGAGTGTCCGGGAATAGGACGGCATCTCAAGGGAACGGAAACCACCGTAGCCGTACAGCAAGGTCGGATTTGCACCATCTAATTTCAAATCCTTCCGGGAGACCATGAAATATGGAATAGATGTACCGTCTTTACTGGTTGCAAAAAACTGCTCTACCTTCAGTTTGTCGACGGCAAAACTCTCCGGGAGTGATTTTATCTCCCTTGGCGTTGCCCCGGGGTTATCAAGAAGATACAATTTCGTCGGCGTCAGGAAATCATCATAGGAGAGCATCAGAGTATTGGAAAAATCATCGGCGGAAGTTATGCCGATCGATCCCATATCGGGAAGGTTGATATGGCCATGATTCCATTGGTCGGCGCCACCCGATTCATCCGGCCAATAATAGAGCGCCTTTGCCCGAACATTTTCCAGAACAGTCACCAGGATATAATCCTTGATACATATGACATAACCAATCACGCTTTTGTCGTCCGGTTTGAAAATGACATCAATTTTTGATTGAAGATCAGGCGACTGCAGATCGGCGATTTTCAATGCCACCAGCGAACCTTCCGGAAGGCCAAGCCATTCAGAATTCAGCCTGGCCAGCAGACGACCCTTAAACGGCATGATATAGGAGTCTCTGGGAAAAGGAAGTTCGGTTTTATTGCCGCTTGAATCCACCAGCCATCTGATTGATTCCCAGAAATTAATGCCTCGGCTAAGGAAAAAAAGTTCCCCTTCCGGACGAAATGAGACGGAAGCAGCGGCCGACACATCGGAAATTTCTCCCTCAAGAATAGTGGCGGCTTCCGATAAAGGTGTACCCCGCTTCCACATTTTTGTAAGGCGAGGATATCCCGATGAGGTCATGGATCCGGGACCGAAATCAGTGCCGACCAGAAGGGTATTGGAATCATACCAGGCAACATCGCTTTTGGCTTCCGGCAAAGAGAAGCCATCTTTTACAAATGATTTGCTTTCATAGTCAAATTCGCGATAAATGACAGCATCGCCTCCACCGACAGACAGAGCTATCATACCGCGGGTTCTGCCGGGAGGCAAGAGGGTTGTGCCGCCATATACATAATCCTTGCCTTCATCAGCGCTCAATTTGTCAATATCGAGAACCGTCTCCCACCGCGGATTTTTCTTGATATATTCTTTCAGCGAGGTTCGCCGGAGAATTCCCTTAACATGAGCTTCATCCTGCCAGAAATTATAAACCTGATTTCCCTCATAAGACCCATATGGGATTCGGTTCTTGGAATTGAGTATGGTTAGAGCTATATCCTGGAATTTTGGGAAATTGGGATCGCTCGAAAATTCCTTAAGGGTTAAATCATTCTGGGCCTTTACCCAGTCAAGGGCCTGAGCGCCTTGAGCATCCTCGAGCCATATGAAGGTGTCGTTTTCGGTCACATCGGTTGTCTGTGCCTTCGTATTATTGACAATCAAAATGGCCAATGTCAATGTTATTAGGAATAGGGAGATTCTTGTTTTCAAAATAACTCCTTGCTGTATCTGAATTGTCTACTTATATCTTTCTAATTTTTGGTTCATCGATATATGGGCGATCGACCAAATTCGGGTTTTACCATTTTGCCGTCTTTTCATTATCAAGGTCCAAGGTATTTCAATAAAGACAAGAAATCAAGAGCCTGCCCGGCCGGCTTTTTCCACCCGGCATAGCGGCGGCAATCCATCGGGAAAACTTTCATTTGTCCGGTCACTTCTCCCCAGTATGACGGCGATGCCGGCAAAATCAAAGCGGAATCCTTAATTGACAAGAAGTTCACAATTGGCTATCATGGCCAGACAATAATAACATACATCAGATTTTGGTGTATTGATATCGAAAGGAACGGCAAATGACAGTGTTCAGACAATCGTCCATTTTCCTGGCCATTGTGCTTCTTGTGTTCGGGGTTTCCGGCGTCGTTGCCCAGAGTAATCAGCGGGATATCGATCCAAAAAACTTCGACACGACCGTCAGTCCCTGCCAGAATTTTTATCAATTTGCCAATGGTAACTGGTTGAAAAACAATCCTATCCCGGCAGCCTATCCCTACTGGGGAACGGCCTACGAGCTTATTCAAAGGAATTCCGACCTGCTCAAAGAAATTCTGGAATCCTCGGCGGCCAACACTAATGCTCCACGCGGAACCAATCTTCAGAAAATCGGCGATTTTTACGCGATTGCCATGGACACGATCAAGATTGAAAACGACGGTATGGCCCCGCTTAAAAAGGATCTCGACCGCATCG
Organism: Candidatus Zixiibacteriota bacterium; assembly: GCA_026397495.1. GTDB lineage: Bacteria > Zixibacteria > MSB-5A5 > GN15 > PGXB01 > JAPLUS01. The sequence continues at coordinate 3,700 of JAPLUS010000364.1, forward strand.
CCGCCATAACCACAATTCAAGATCTACAAAGAGTCATCACCGAGTTTCATAATGAAGGACTTGGCATGGTCTT
>JAPLUS010000199.1 GCA_026397495.1 Candidatus Zixiibacteriota bacterium
CATCAGCGAGAAGCCGTTTGAGCTGAGAGATAAGAGTTGATTCCGGGGCAATTTTCAGGGAAAACTCTAGTCCGGCCAAGAGCGTTTTTTCAGCTTCCGCAAAATTGCCCTCAAGGTTATAAACCCAACCCGAGAATTCATAATAGAAAGCTTTTTCTCTCTTTAAGCGGGGAGATAAAAAACGGACCTTTTCCAGTATATCTCTTCCCCTCCTTATATCACCTCTATGGGCAATAGCCAAACCATATCGTATATAATGCTTATATTTTATATCTTCACCCGCATCGCTGATATTCTTTTCGGTTTCAGCATATTGAACAATTGCCTTTTCAATCAAACCAGACCAAAGGTAAACAGTGCCCAGATTATTCGAGCAAATCATAGCTGCCCTATTGTCACTTAGCCCGGTATATATATCGATACATTGCCTAAGGCAAGAAATGGCGGAATCTACTTCTCCCGAAAGATCGGCAACATAGGCTAAATCATTTAATGCTTTTGCCTGCCCTTCCAGATTATCACACCGCTTATATGCGGCATAAGATTCCAGAAGAGATTCCCGCGCTTCAAGCAAATTCCCCGTAGCGTCCAACATCCAGCCAAATAGAAATTTAGCCCGCGCAAACTTTTCATTGTCATTACTATATTTATAAAACTCAATCGTCGGCAGGAGAATATCACTGAGATTATAATCGCCCAGAAATAATTTGGCCTCGGCGACAAGGATAGAATAATAGGCCTTATCCGATGGAGAAAAAGAGGAAGAATCTATCTTATTTAGCTGTTCAAGCGCGTCGGAAAATCTCTTACTCTTAAGAAATTCCTCAATTATGCAAAACTTTTGTAGGGCGGCTGGCTGTTTCATAGTCCGATGAAATAATATTCCAATATATTAAGGTTGAGAATTGCCTTACCGAAAATATCTTACAGATAAATTGGCTCAAGAAATTACGGCTCTCTCCTGCTGTTACCATATCAGACTTATAGGAGGCATAAGCTGAACTCGACATCCGATCGGCCGGATAGTTACTATAAGGACGGTCCCATGGAATATCCCGTAACATCATACTCGATATGCGCCCTGGCGGGGGCCAGACACCCAAAGCCGGCGGGTTTGCCAAGGTGAGGATAATGGCAACAAGACCCAAAATTATGATTATTCTTTTCCTTTTCACATTTTCTCCCCTTTTCGCCCCGAGAACCTCTTTTCTTTCACTAATTGACCATCCACTGTCAAAAGAACTATATGATTTCATATACTAAATCGACAAAAAATAGATAAAACTTTATAAGTCAAAACCCTCCCAAAACACAATAACTTTAAAGCTTCCTAACCTAAGCTTAAACATAAAAAAATATTATCCTTTGTCAAGGAAAAAATGATAAAAAATGGATGATTTTGTTGACGTTTGACGACATTTGTTGTTTTTCTGCACATCTCCCAAAACCGGCCCAAGGCCATTTCTTGACTTGAGTTGCAAAAAGAATTATATTTTTTAGGTCAAAGGCGAGAGTGGCGGAATTTGGTAGACGCGCTGGACTTAGGATCCAGTCCCTAAAAAGGGTGGGGGTTCAAATCCCCCCTTTCGCATGGTAGAATTTTAATACAGGCAGGTTGCAGTGCTTGTTGAAGAAATCCAGATGTATACGAAAGGGCCAATCTATTATCGCCTAAGTCACTAAGTTGTTATCCCCGACTTGATCGGGGATCTCCGCCGCAGGCGGACTGGATTCCCGCCTTCGCGGGAATGACAAGAAAGAAGCGGGGAATGACAAAAAGGGAAGCGGGAATGATAAGAAACGAGAATGACAAAAAGGTAACTTATGCAGAAGGCTATTCAAAAAGGGAGCGGGGATGACAAGAAAGAAGCGGGAATGATAGAAAAGGAGCAAGAGTGACAGATTCGGATATTGAACGAAACATATATATGGTATTTTCCCATGACATACATTTTTTCAACAAGCCCTACAGTGTGGCCTGATTTCAAGTAGGAGATTGACATTTTGAAAACAGTCATAAAATCATCAGAAGGATTGGTTCGCGAAATCGAGGTGGAACTGCCGATTGAGACGGTCGATGCTGCTTTTGCCGAGGTTTATCATAAGTACTGCCGGGAGGCCAATATTCCCGGGTTCCGTCCCGGTAAGGCGCCGCTTTCGGTGATCAAAGCACGGTTCCGGGAAGCGATCTATGATGATGTCTTGGAAGCGCTCATCCGTAAATCATATCCCGAGGCTATCAAAGAACACAAACTGGATGTGATTTCTCATCCCTCTATTCCCAAATGCGAACTGCAGGAAGGAACCGCCCTAAAATATACGGCCAAAATCGAAGTTATGCCGCATATCGAAAATATTGCCTTCGATGGATTGGAACTTCCGGAAACACAAATTGAAGTGACGGATACGGAAGTCAATTCGGTGTTTGAATATCTGCGGAAAAAGAATTCGGAGGTTCGTCCGGTCGATCGCCCGGCCATAGCCGACGATATACTTACCGCGGATTTAATCAAACTTGAAGATTCATCCGAAGTGCTCAAGGGAAATGAGTTTAAGAATAATGAGATCGAGCTTTCCAGCCCTCTGACGGTTAAGGAATTCAAAGAAGCGCTACTGGGAATAAAGGCCGGCGAAGAGAGGGAAACCGCGGTAACTTATCCGTCTGATTATTCCGATGACCGTTTAGCCGGAAAGACTATCAAATATCTTTGCCGAGTCAGCGCCGTAAAGGAGAGAATTCTGCCGCCCGAAAATGATTCGTTTGCCAAGCAGGTCGGCGGAGTCGAAACGATGCTGGAGCTACGGCTTAAAATAAGGGAAGATCTCAAGGTGCAAAAAGAGACCGATCGGGATAAATGGAGACGAAGCGAGATAACCCGGCAGATGCTCCAGAAAAATCCGATCGATATCCCGGAAGCAATGGTTCGGAATTACCTCGATTCGGTTGTCAAAGACTATGAGAAGAATTATCCGAAATTCGACGAAAAAGAAGTAAGAGAGAAATACCGTCCGGTCGCAATGAATTGGATCGGCTGGAATCTTTTGGCCACTCGTCTGGCCGAATTGCAAAAAATTGAAGTTTTGCCGATTGATACCGAAAACTGGATTAAAAGATTTGCGGAAAATTATCGGATGGAAACCGATAAAGCCAAAGAAGCGCTCGGCAAATCAGGGCGAATTCAAGAAATACGTGAGACGATACTGGAAGAAAAGGTTTTCGATTTTCTTTTTTCCAAGGTAACTTATAAGCCGGTCAAAGCCGATAAACCGGAAGAGGCATCAGCCGAAGATCAAGAGCTTTAGTTTGATGGAGGAATTATAAATGACCTTAGTACCTATGGTAGTCGAACAAACCGGACGCGGTGAGCGGGCGTATGATATTTACTCGCGCCTTTTGAAAGATAGAATAATTTTTATCGGGATGCCGATTGACGATTATCTGGCCAACCTGGTGATCGCCCAGCTTCTCTTTTTGGAGGCAGAAGACCCGGAAAAAGATATCTTCATATATATTAATTCGCCGGGCGGCTCAGTTACCGCCGGATTAGCCATCTATGACACAATGCAGTTCATAAAACCGGATATCGCCACCACCTGCATGGGGCTGGCGGCTTCAATGGGAGCCTTCTTGCTGGCGGCGGGAACCAAGGGGAAACGGGCGGCCCTGCCTAATTCCCGAATGATGATTCATCAGCCGATGGCCGGCACCCAGGGGCAGGTTACCGATATCGAAATAATGACCAAAGAACTGATAAATACTAAGAGACGGCTCAATGAGCTTCTGGTTTTCCACACCGGCCAACTATTGGAAAAAATCGAAAAAGATACCGACCGAAATTTCTTTATGTCGGCGCAGGAAGCGGTCGATTACGGGATTGTCAATAAAATCTACGAATTCAAGCGGAAAGAAAAGAAGTAGCAGGTAGCGGCAATTGACCAAAGATGAGAAAAACGGGACCTCTCCGGATAATGATTCCACCGGTCTTCGCCATCGATGCAATTTCTGCGGCAAACCGGCCTCCAAAGTAAAACGGCTTTTTGCCGGATATGAAACTTTCATCTGTAATGATTGTGTCAATCTCTGTCATGATATTTTAATTTCCTCACCCGATCTGACTGAAGAGGCGGAAAACTACGAACCTCCCAAACCACAGGAAATCAAAAAATTCCTCGATCAGTATGTTGTCGGTCAAGAAGAGGCCAAAAAATCGGTGGCGGTGGCGGTCTATAATCATTACAAGCGGATAAATGCTCTGCTGGAAAGGCGCCGTAACAAAGATGCCGCTCCTGCAGAAGTGGAGCTGGAGAAATCAAATATTCTTCTTATCGGCCCAACCGGCACCGGTAAGACTCTTATCGCCCGGACGCTGGCCAAATTCCTAAAAGTGCCGTTCTGTATTGCCGATGCGACGGTGTTGACCGAAGCGGGATATGTCGGCGAAGATGTTGAAAACATTCTGGTCCGTCTCTATCAGGCGGCCAATTACAATCCGGCGCGCACCGAACGGGGAATTGTATATATCGACGAGCTGGATAAAATTGCCCGGACATCGGGGAATCCGTCGATTACTCGTGATGTCTCCGGCGAGGGGGTTCAGCAGGGATTGTTGAAAATTCTTGAAGGAACCATCTCCAATATCCCGCCCAAGGGGGGACGGAAACATCCGGAGCAATCTTTTGTTCCGATTGACACTACCAATATTCTCTTTATCTGTGGCGGTGCCTTTGAAGGATTGGATAAAATCGTGGCGCGGCGAGTCGGGAAAAAGCAGGTCGGGTTTGATGCGGAGAATCTCAACATCAGCGCCAAAACGCCGGAGATTCTCAATTTTGTCGAGCCGACCGATCTGCTGGAATTTGGATTGATTCCGGAATTGATTGGTCGACTTCCGGTGGTAGTGCCGCTCCAGCCGCTCGATAAGACCGCCCTTTTTACTATTTTAACAGAACCCAAAAATGCTCTCATCAAGCAGTATCTCCGGCTGTTTGAGATGGAAGGGATAAAGCTGACCTTCGCGACCGAGGCGCTTTGGGAAGCGGTTGCCATGGCCGAGAAGAAAAAAACCGGCGCCCGCGCTCTGCGTTCGATATTCGAAAAGGCAATGCTTGATTTGATGTTTGAGATACCGTCGAACGAAAATGTCGAGGAAATAATTATTACTACTGACGTTATCACCCGCACCGCCCCACCAAAAATAATCTATAGATCCAAAAAGCGGACAGCATAATACGTATCCTTTGATAAGGCATGGATAACACAAAAATCTGGATCCCTTTATTATTGGCTTCTCTGGCGGGGCTTTTTACCCTGATTGGCAGTCTTATTCCATTTCTTATAAGAGACCTTAAGAAATCTTATCTTGAGTTTTCCTTGGGATTGTCCGCCGGAGTAATGATTTATATTTCATTTGTTGATATTTTAACTCCGGCCATTAAAAGCATCGGTTTCCTCAATGCCAACTTAGCCTTCTTTGGCGGTATCATTTTAATCATGGCCATTGATTTTCTTATTCCCCATGAATATATCGAAGAACATATCAAGAGGACGGGGTATGAGAAGAGGACTATGAGAGCCGGGATATTTATCGCTATCGGGCTGGCCATCCATAATTTCCCTGAAGGGTTGGCGGTTTTCATGAGTTCTATGGCAAATATCAAATTGGGGATTTCCTTAGCGGTGGCCATAGCTCTGCATAATATTCCCGAAGGTATGGCGGTGGCAATGCCAATTTTTTATGCTACCGGAAGCAGGAAAAAGGCCTGTTGGTATTCCTTTTTATCCGGAATGGCAGAACCGATTGGGGCTATTACAGGTTGGCTGATATTAATGCCATTTTTTAGGCCGGCAGCTCTATATTATTGGCTGGCCGCGGTCGCCGGGATAATGATTTTTATCTGTTTCGACGAGCTCTTACCCCTGTCATGCGAGAGTAAGAAATCACATCTGGCCATTGTAGGGATTATGATAGGGATGTTAATAAGCTCGGTAAGTCTCCATTTATTTTAGTAGTAGGTCGGCGTTCCGAATTCCGACGATAGTCGGAATGAGAAACCCGACATCTTGATGCGGCGGAGATCCCCGATTAAGTCGGGGATGACAATGAGAAGGCGGGAACGACAGCCGGTACCCCATCCAACGGATGGGATTAAGCATTAGTACTGATAGACCGGGAATTAAATCATAAAATCGAGATATTTGAACGATGATAATAGTGTCGGTTCACATCCACCTGCGGCGGACAAGAACCGACACAACTATGCAGTGCTTCATGAGATCGTAGTGACAGAACAGGGTTCTGTCATCTGGGGGTACGCTCGGGCAGGCTAAAGCCTGCCGCGCACATTACACATCAAGATAAATTGGTATTTGGGATATCGGGTCGGGGGGATCAAAATCGATACGGAGCAGGTATGCAAAATTTTCCATCCGTTGGGGCTTGTTGAAAAAGTCTCAAGAAAAGGAAAAACACACTTCTATAAAAAATGTTATTAGTATTGTCATCCTGAACTTGAGAGGCTGTGTCATAATTATTTTGAGTTATTGGGATTGATAAGATGAAATTGCAATTTAAGTCAGAGGCTTACAAGTTTTTTCTATTTTTTATAATTCTTTATTATTTTAGGTCAATATTATGATCCGGTCGTTTGTCCCT
>JAPLUS010000320.1 GCA_026397495.1 Candidatus Zixiibacteriota bacterium
AAAGACTGGTAATGTGTAAAAAGTGGTTTGTGGCGCTGATGTTCTTCCTGTCCGCTCTGGCCGTGGCGCAGGGTGATATTCAAATTCAGATATCTATGGATCGGGATACCATCAATGTCAACGAACAGGCCTATTTGACGGTGACTATCTTGACCGGTCAGCAAAACTTGCCGGCTCCGGAATTACCCAATCTTTCAATGTTTAATGTCTATTCGCAAGGGACATCCACCAGTATATCGATTGTCAATGGAAAGATGGAATCATCCTTTTCATACCAGTATCTTCTCCAACCGAAAAAACAGGGAACATTTTTGATTAGGCCGGTGACTATAGTTTATAACCAAAAACGGTATGCTTCCAATGAATTCACCCTAACCGTCCTTGACTCAGGAGTAGGGACTCCCAAATCTCTAAAGCAGGAAGCGATTACCCGTAGCGGCGAAAGCAGGGAAATGTTTCTGACCGCTGAGGTTGATAAGAAAACGGTTTATGTTAACGAACAGGTAACTCTGACTATAAAATATTTTTATGCTATTCAGCTCTATTCACAACCGGAATATACCGCCCCGCAGACAACCGATTTCTGGACTGATGTCCTTGAGCCGCAAAAATCATATTATCAAATTATCGATGGCCAGAGGTATAATGTAATTGAAATCACCTCGGCTTTATTTCCAACCCGTTCAGGAGAACTCACGATTGGGCAGGCCATGGTAACCGCTACCATACCGGTTCGGAAGGCCCAGCCGCGCCGGAATGATCCTTTTGCCGCCTTTGACAATTTCTTCACTCAGGGAGAGCCGAAAAGTGTCAATGCCCATCCTATTATCATAAAGGTTCTGCCTTTACCGGCCGATAATAAGCCGGCCAGCTTTTCGGGAACCGTTGGAAATTATACCATTAATGCCACTGTCGATAAGACTAATGTTGACATTAACCAACCGGTAACGGTTACTTATAAAATTAATGGAACCGGAAACATTAAAACGGTGGCCGAGCCGAATATTGGTGAATTGGACGATTTTCGCATTTATCGAGCTTCAACCGATGAGAAAATATCCCGTCTTAATGGAGTCATAGGCGGCACCAAGATTTTTGAGGAGGTCTATATTTCCAGGCGAGCCGGCCGACTTGCTATCCCCTCCGTCAAGATTGATTTCTTTAATCCAACTTCTCGCAAGTATCAAACAGTTTCCACCAACTCTATTATGCTGGAAGTGCATCCAACTCAGGGAAGCGATTATGCTGAAACTCCCTTGCGGGCGGTTCCCGGTGGCATAGTTGAACCAACGGCCAGAGATATACGTTATATTAAGACCGATCCCGGCAGTTTTAGCCGTGGATGGTCAATAGTTATTCTATCCCCATTCTATCTGATTATCAATGCTTTACCTGTTTTATTGTTAATGGCTGTATGGATTAGCAAAATGCGAAAGGAAAAGTTATTTTCTGACATTGGTTATGCCCGCTCAAGGGCGGCAAAAAGATTGGCCAGGAAACGTCTTTCAACAGCGCGTAAACTGGCCAATGTCAATCAGACCACAAAATTTTATGCCGAAATCAGACAAGCCATATTCTCTTATGTGGCTGACAAACTCAATATCTCTCCTTTCGGATTAACAAGTGAGCGCCTGTTTGAAATTTTTAAAGAAACCGGTGTTGATATTACCCTTATCGAGAAAACCCGAGAGCTCATAAAGCGAGCTGATTTTGCTCAGTATTCATCAGCTAACGCTCCGCAGGAGCAAATTGCCGAATCATTGCAGATGGCGGAAGAATTACTCATTATACTGGAAGGCATTAAAATTGGCTAAGTATTTTCGTATACTCATAATAGTGATTGCCGTGCAGTCGGGCTCGCCGCTTTTTGGTTTTAATGCCGATTCTTTATTTACGGTGGCCAATCGGGATTATGCCAATAAGAATTATTCTTTGGCTCTTGA
>JAPLUS010000114.1 GCA_026397495.1 Candidatus Zixiibacteriota bacterium
CTTTCGACATTGCGGTATTTCCGTGAAGAATACATAGAACATATTCTCGATAAGAAATGCTCGGCGGGAGTCTGTAAGGAGCTGGTGGGCGCGCCCTGTCAGTCGGCCTGCCCGCTGGGAACAGAAGCTTGGCGGTATGTGGCTCATATTGCCCGGGGAGAATATGAAGAGGCCTATCATGTGATTCGCGAGGCCAACCCATTCCCCTCGGTTTGCGCTCGTGTTTGCAATCATCCCTGCGAGAAAAAATGCCGCGCCGGTGTTAGTGGTGGTCAGGCCGTCGCCATTCGCGCTCTTAAGCGAGTTGTAACCGATCGGATCGACCCCAGTACTTATGTGCCGGTTCGCCATACTCTGGCCGATAAGAACAGTCCGCCGGTGGCTATTATCGGTGCCGGCCCCGCTGGACTGACAGCCGCTCATTATCTCTCACTTAATGGATATAAGGTTACCATATTTGAGTCTGAACGGAAGGCAGGCGGGATGATGTTTTCAGCCATCCCGGCTTATCGTCTTCCCCGGGAGATTATTGAACGGGAAATTGAATCTCTCCTCGACGAGAATATTACGGTTAGGTACAATACCGCCTTAGGCAAAGATATAACCATCGATGGTCTCTTGGCCGATGGGTATAAGGCCGTCTTTTTGGCGCTGGGCGCTCATATGAGCAAACCGCTGGGAATCGAGGGAGAAAATGTGGAAGGGGTCTACCCCTCGATACAGTTCCTTCGCTCCTTTAACGTTTTTGGAAAGCGACTGGCGCGAGGTTCGGTCGCCATTATTGGAGGAGGAAATTCCGCCATTGATGCTGCCCGAGTGGCTTTGCGTCAAGAGGATGTTTCCGCTGTAACCGTTCTCTATCGCCGGACTCGCAGGGAAATGCCGGCTTATGAAGAAGAAATTGATGCGGCCATACAGGAGGGAATCGCTGTTGAGACCCTGGTTACTCCGCTGCGGATTCTCTCTATTAATGGTCGTCTGACCGGAGTGGAGTGTCAACGGAACCGGCTGGGAGAGCCCGATTCCTCTGGACGCCGTAGGCCGATTTCAATACCGGGCAGTGAATTTATCGTTCCGGTAGACACTCTTGTGGTTGCCATCAGTGAGGGCTCCGATATCGACTGCCTTTCCGTGGCCAGTTCTATGAAAATCGAAACTGATGATAAAACCAGCACCGTGAAGGTTGATCCGAAGACGCTTAGCACTAATCGCCTCGGAGTCTTTGCCGGAGGCGATCTGGTGACCGGCCCTGATACTATTGTTAACGCTATTGCGGCCGGCAAGAAGGTGGCCGTAATAATTGACCGCTATTTAAAAGGCAAACCTCTTCAGCAACCTCCTGTCGTTCATTTACCCGGAATTTACGTTCCGCCGGCGGATAAGGGTAAAACATTTGCCGGGCAAACCGGTCGGGTGGAGGTTCCGCGAGCGATGGTGCAATGGCGCAAGCGGGGCTTTGCCGAGGTAGAGATGTCGCTTACTGTCGATGAAGCTACCCGTGAGGCCGGCCGTTGTCTCCGCTGCGATCTGGAATTTACGGAACCGAAAAAAGATGAGGAAGTTGAGGTGTCGATCGGAGGATTAGCGAAATGATAAAACTTAATATAAATGGCTTGGATGTAACCGTGGAAGAGGGCACCACCATTCTGGAGGCGGCCAAGTTTTTAGGAGGTAATACAGGATTTGGCTTCCCAATATCAAGTGCGCCGGCAGAGATTCAAGCAGGAACATGAGGATTGTATTCTCTGCGGCCTGTGCGTGCGGATGTGCGAGGAGCAGATGATGGCTAAGGCCATTGGTTTCCGCGGGCGGGGCGAACGGCGCAGTATTGGCACTCCTTTTGATATTAAATCAGAAGTTTGCCGGCTATGCGGTGGATGCCTTTATGTTTGTCCGGCCTGCCAACTGCGGTGTACTTACACTGAGCCGCAAAAAGCAATTTGTGGCGGTTGCGCCAATATCCATCCACCCTGCTATAAGAAAGAACAATTCGACGATATGATGTGTTATATGGATCCATGTGTCGCCTGCGAAATTAAAAAAGATTGACTAATAGAAGGAGGAAATATAAATGACATTCTCAAAAGTAAATTCATCAGCCGCCACCCTTACCAAAAATAGAACCGAGGGTTCGGTAGTTCCGGCTTCAGGGATGTGTGTTACCTGTGTGGACGGCTGTATTGGTATGTGCGAAATTGGTAAATCGGCATATCGCGGTCACGAAGTAATTTATCCCCAGCCCTTTGGCGTGATTACAGCTGCCGCCGAAAAAATGTATCCGGTTGACTACTCCCATTTTAATATATCGGGAACGGCTGTGGGAGCGCATGGAATTGAACCCGATAGCGATAAGGCCATCTTCCCGGCGGTTAATCTTGAGGCCATCTTTGGACACGATAAGGGAATTAAGTTCCGCTATCCATGGGTTATTCCCGGCATTGGTTCAACCGATATTGCCAAAAACAACTGGGAGGGATTAGCCATCGGCTCGGCCCTGGCCGGAACCGGATTAACCATTGGCGAAAATGTGGTTGGGATGGACCCGGAATCAGTCGTTAGGAATGGAAAAACAGAGGATACGGTCGATCTCAAAAGACGTGTTAGTCTCTATAAAGATCATCAACGTGACGGCTACGGCGCCATCATAGTTCAGGCCAATGTTGAAGATAGTCGTCTGGGTGTGCAGGAATATGCCATCCAAAAGTTAGGCGTCCAGATTGTCGAATTGAAATGGGGGCAGGGCGCCAAAAATATCGGGGGTGAAGTAAAAATAAGAAACCTTAAAAAAGCCCAGCTATTACATGAGCGCGGCTATGTGGTATTGCCCAATCCAACAGATCCAAATATTATCAAAGCTTTCGAGAAGGGTGCCTTCAAGGAGTTCGAACGACACTCTCGGGTGGGAATGGTTTCTGAGGAATCTTTTGCCAAGAGAGTTGAGGAACTGCGTCAAGCCGGAGCCAAGTATATTTTTCTTAAAACAGGCGCTTATCGACCGGCGGACTTGGCCAGGGCCATTATGTTTGCTTCCAAATACAAAATTGACCTCCTCACCGTTGATGGCGCCGGCGGCGGCACTGGAATGTCACCCTGGCGAATGATGAATGAATGGGGTGTCCCGCCTGTTGAGCTTCACTCGCTTACCTATTATTATGCCAAACGTCTGATGGATAAGGGGAAATATGTTCCATCCCTTGCTGTCGCTGGAGGGTTTACCTTTGAAGATCAGATTTTCAAGGGTCTGGCGATGGGTGCTCCGTTTGTCAAGTTGGTCGGAATGGCTCGTGGGCCGATTGCCGCGGCCATGGTTGGCAAAACTATTGGCCGCACCATAGAGGAAAACCAGCTCCCTGTTTATATAGAGCGCTTTGGAAACAGCAAGGATGAGATTTTTGTCACCGCCGCTGAACTGAGACACCAGCTGGGCGATACTGCCTTTGAGAAGATTCCCACCGGCGCGCTGGGGCTTTATACTTACTATGAACGTCTGGCTCAAGGGTTACGCCAACTGATGGCCGGAACCCGCAAGTTTACCCTTAATCATATCACTCGCGATGACCTCTTTGCCCTTACTCCGGAAGCCTCCCGGATTAGCGGCATCAAGTATATAATGGATGTAGACAAAGAGGAAGTGGATAAAATATTGAATTATTAAGGGCCGCCTGCAATTTGTAGCCACCGGGGCGTATTCAAGGCGCCCCCGTTTTTTAAAAAAAGTTGACTTTCGGCCGGCATTTAAAAATAATATTTTTTTATCTTGAAATTCAACCTACAGAGTATTATTGTCGTAACAACTATTATGATGAAATATTGGGAAAAATGTGCTTGCTCCCGATTGGCCGTATGCGGTCGAAGTTGGGAAAGTATATAAGGCCTTTGAGGGAAGAGCTTGCTAACAGCGGATGATTCGGATTATCTTATCAAAAGCAGTCGCGTTCGATTCTGTGCTGGGAGAAGGGTCTGACGCAATTTAATGGCACAAATGGACTCAACTGAATTGCACTTCCCGGTGAAGGCCGGCAGATCTTTATTGCCGGTTTGCAGAAATCATCTTACGCATAAGATTCGTCTTTCTTGCCATAATCCAAGAATTCAACATTTCTTCCTGCCTGTCCCTGCCCGTCCGTCAGGCGGGCGTCAGGCGGGTCGAATTATTTATTCTCCGCATTTCCGCCGGAATATCAAAAGGGGGATGATATCCTAATTTCTGAAACATATAAAGCCGAAACCCTCCAGATGACACAAGGGAAACCCTTCTTACACAGCCTGGCGGCTAAAATGAAGTATGTTGGATATCTCGAGGATGAGAATCGTTATGTTAATCTGGCGGGATATTATGGTTATCTTGAGACCGGATATTATGTCTCGCAGGATATTGATGCCGAAGGACGAGAGATTCATCCGAGTTGCCGTGAAATTTTGGATAGCTCGGTGGTGCCGCTGTTTTTGGAAAAAGCCAAATTGGCGGGGCTTGCGGTACCCGAATACTATGTAACCAATGGTTATTTTGAGCCCCCGGTTATTGTCGATTCGGTTAATCCTTTTATGTCAAGACAGAGCATTGTTCTCAAGAATGGTCATCAGGAACGGGTAGCTAAGTCCCTTACCCGGAATTTTACCTATGCCATCTGCTGTCAGGAATTACCGAAGGGCGCCAAGATAGGTAATTTTCGCTCCATTCTCGGTTGGTGCACCCAACCCAATTGCCAGCCCTTATCAGAGCAAGTCTGGAAAGTATTCCGGATGCCTCTGGCCATCATACGAATTATAATTATGGAAAATGGCGATTTACTATTGAGTAATCTCCAGCCCTTGCCATTTTCACGCTTAACGCCACGGGAACTAAGATATATAGAAAGCAGGATACAATGGCCAATATAGGCGTTTTTATAGAACGGTATACTCTCACTCGTTCAGAGGAAGTCGGAGCTTTAATGAAATTGGGACAGGTGGCCCATATGCAAGGACACCGACTTGATTTCCTATTCCGCCCGGATATGTATAAAATTCCTCATTACGATGCCATATTTATACGGGCCTTGACTGATCCGCTTAATTCTACTTATGTGGCTTCGCGTCTGGCTCAGCTTAATGGATTGCGTGTAATTGACGATCCCGACTCCATCATTATTTGCTGTGATAAGGTCAATATGTACCGCCACCTTCAGCAGGCGGGGGTACCTATGCCGGAGACCGTCTTCCTGAAGGAGGCCGACCTGACCGTTGAGAATGGGGCCAAATTACTTGATTCGATGGGAAATCCGCTAGTCCTAAAAGCCCCCAATTCCAGTTTTTCGCTTTATGTGGAGCGGGTCTATTCACCGGAGGAGTTCGTGAAAGTGGGTAAACGATTCCTTCGTCGCGCCGACCGGGTCGTTGCCCAGCGATTTATACAGTCGGAATTCGATTGGCGAGTGGGGGTATTAGCCGGTGAGGCCCTTTATGTCTGCCAGTATGTTATTCCCAAAAAACGCTGGAAAATTACGACCTACACCGGAAATGGGCGCGAAATCTCCGGCAATGTCAAAGGATTCGATTTGACTTCGGTTAACCCAAAATTGATTGAAACTGCTGTTCGAGCAGCTAAAGCAATCGGCAATGGGCTTTATGGCATTGATCTGAAACAGGTGGGGGATGAGTTTGTTGTCATTGAGGTTAATGATAACCCAACTATAGCGGAAGATGAAGAAGATCAGAAGGCGCCCTATATTTATGAGAAACTCATTCGCTACTTGGTGGGGGAATGGGGTAATTGATGACCCCTTCCGCTGAGATCCGTACCGGTTCAATTAAAGATATTGATATTCTGGAGCGCTTGGAATCGAAAGGGTTTGACCAGGATCGCTTCAATCGCCGGCAATTGATCTATCTTCTAAGCCGAGCTAATGCCACTACCTATATTCTCGAAGAGGAAAATCATATCCGGGGAGCGGCCATTATGCTTTGGCGAGCTGGTTCCAAAGTCGGACGTCTTTATTCTATTGTTATTGATCCGGTTCATCATGGAAAGGGGTTGGGGAAAAGACTCCTTGGGGTCTGTGAGAAGGATGCTATAAGACACCGATGCCGGCGCCTTGTCCTTGAGGTTCGCGCCGATAACAAGCCGGCTATTGCTCTCTACGAAAAATCCGGCTATCGAATCGCTGGAACGATACGTGGTTATTATGCGGATGGTACCAATGGACTCAAGATGATTAAGCTCTTGGAAATAGGCAAAGGCCATTCCCATCTTCGCCCTAAAGTCCCAATATCCCATAACTCCAATAGCGGTTTTTTCGCTTGACTTTCCCCACTTACATCTTCAATCTGTAAAGGAAAAGGAGTATATACTGCCGATGAAGAAGGCAAAGCGAAAGTTGTTATGAAAGCTGTTCCTATTCATAAGAGCCCGCGAGAGTTCAGCGACCTTTCCTGTCAGATATTGCGAAATGCAAATCGCGGCATTCTGAGAAGAGATTTTTTGTCTGGAATATCCCGACTGATAATCGATTTTTCCGGCTGTGATGCATTGGAAATGCGTCTTAAGGAGAGAAATCGACATTATCGCTCGGAAATGATAAGGGGGAAAAAATTGGCTTTCCGTATGGAGGTCATTCCTGAAGTGAAAAATGAACCAAGTGAAATATTCCCTGGCCCCGGAGCCAAGACTGACCTTGAAAAATTGTGTGCTTTTATTATTCAAAGTCTTCCCCCCTCTTCTCTATCCGGTATTGTCGCCAGGGGCAGTTTTTGGATAGGCGATACCGCCAAGGAACTTAAACTTCCGGCTTCATCTCCGGTAAAGTTAAGGGGAAATACTATCCGTATTGGTGGTGAGTATAAGTCTCTCCTGATCATTCCTTTTACAGTCGGCATCAAAGATATCAGTCTTATCCTGTTTAAAAGCAAAAAGGCAAATTTTTTTGGGGAAAATGAAATACCCCTTTATGAGGGGATAGCCCAGAATCTGGGAGTTGCCCTGGTTCATAGGCATACTCAGGTAGCTCTGCGTGAAAGAGTAAAGGAATTTACCTGTCTTTATGGTATTGCTAAAATCGTTGCCTGTCCCGATATATCACTCAAAGAAATCCTGCAGAACACAGTTGAGCTTCTCCCTCCGGCTTGGCTTTACCCTGAGATAACCACCGCCCGTATTACTGTTGATCGATATTCCTGCCGTGCGCCGGGTTTCGCTGCGGGTGTCAGCCGGCTAACAGCGGAGATCATAGTCAATGAAATTACTCGTGGAAGAGTTGAAGTGATATATAAAAAAGAGAAACCGAAATTGGATGAAGGCCCGTTTCTCAGAGAAGAACGAAACCTTATAGACACCGTCGCGCAGAAAATTGCCCTGGTTCTGGAAAGACGGCAGGCTGAAGAGGATAGAGCCGGCTTGCAGGAACAACTGCGTCATGCCGACCGTCTGGCTACTATTGGTCAATTAGCCGCTGGGGTTGCCCACGAATTAAATGAACCCCTGGGAAGTATTCTTGGGTTTGCTCAATTATCGAGAAGAAATTCCGGTCTACCCCAGGAAGTGGATCGGGATCTACAAAAAATAATAAATGCCTCACTTCATGCCAGGGAAATAATCAAGAAGTTGATGGTTTTTGCCAGACAAATGCCTCCCAGAAAAACCGCGGTTAGTCTAAATCAAATTGTGGAGGAAGGGATCTATTTCCTGGAATCGCGATGTGCTAAGAGTGGAATTGAACTGGTTAGAAAATTCCTTCCAGCTTTGCCGGAGATAACCGCTGATCCGTCTCAATTGCATCAGGTCCTTATCAATCTTATTGTTAATGCTATACAGGCGATGCCCAAGGGAGGCAAATTAACTCTAGAAACTCTTGCTAAAGACGGCCAGGTTGTGCTTATTGTACGGGATACAGGCACGGGTATGAACAAGGATGTATTGAAGAAGATATTTACTCCTTTTTTCACCACTAAAGATGTTCACGAGGGAACCGGGCTTGGTCTGTCGGTTGTTCATGGTATCATAACGTCGCATGGTGGTTCTATCAAGGTTGAGAGTCGAATTGGCGCCGGTGCAAGATTCGAAATTCAATTGCCAATCAAGGGATTCGGGGCTACCAAGGAGAATGAGCAAAATGGAAAAGACTCCTGATAAAGAACAAATTCTGGTAGTTGATGATGCGCCGGATACTCTGGAGGTCATCCAGAGGAATTTGAGTTCTTATGGATATATTGTCTATACGGCTCCCGGTGCAGCCGAGGCGATAAAAATTCTGGAATCCACGCCCGTTGATCTGGTCATAACCGATCTCAAAATGCCAAAGGTAAGCGGATTGGAACTGGTCCGACATATCCGAGCAAATTATAAAAAAACCGAAGTGATGATGATAACCGGTTTTGCCACTATAGAAGGAGCGGTTGAAGCGGTGAAATTAGGAGCCGAGGAATATTTGACCAAACCCTTTACCGATGATGAGTTTATTGCCGCCGTCAGGAAAACATTAGAGAAACTTCAGTTACGACGGGTATCGGGAGCGCCACCACCAAATTTGCCATCAGCCGCTCACGGTCTTATCGGGCAATCGAAAGCGATAGGCAAGGTTTTTGGTGCTATCAAAAGGGCGGCTTCAATTAATGCCACAGTAATGATAGCCGGAGAGAGTGGAACTGGTAAGGAGCTGGTTGCCAGGGCTATACATTATAGCAGTCCCCGGGCATCGGCACCATTTATTCCTGTTAATTGTGGGGGTATTCCGGAGACCCTGTTGGAAAGCGAACTCTTTGGATATGTCAAGGGAGCTTTTACCGGTGCCAATGAATCCCGCGCCGGTTTCTTTCAAACCGCTGAGGGAGGGACTATTTTTCTGGATGAAATTGGTGAGACGAGCCTGGCCATGCAGGTCAAACTTCTCCGTGTGTTGCAAGATAAGGAGGTCTGTATGGTGGGAGCATCCCGCTCTCGCAAGATTGATGTGAGAATCTTGGCCGCCACCAACAAGGATCTGCTCAGCTTGGTGAAGAAAGGGGCCTTCCGTGAGGACCTTTTCTTCCGCCTCAATGTCATTACCATTCCTCTTCCACCTCTGCGTGAACGTGGTGATGATGTTTTACTGCTGGCACAAAATTTCGCCGCCAAATTCGCCAAGGAATTGGATCGACCGGTTCCGAAATTTTCCGAAAGAGCCCTGGATGCTTTTAAGGGTTATTTTTGGCCTGGGAATGTTAGAGAGCTGGAGAATGTAATACAGCGAGTGATAGTTATGACCGATGGTGATTTGATTGATCTCCCTGATATGCCGGGTTATATGCGTTTCTCAGCAATGCGTGAAACCGGTCTAAACCGAACTCTGGGGGAAGTGGAGACCGGTTACGTACGAAATGTCTTGGCCTCCGTAAAGGGAAATAAGACCCGAGCCGCAGAGATTCTTGGCATCGATCGGAAAACCCTTCGTGAAAAACTAAAAACTATTGGTTAATCATAAATCCAATTTCTACCGGCGGGGAGAATTTCCTCACCGGTTCAAATATCCCCGATGGTAACCTGAAAAACGGTTTCTATTGTAATAGGGCGATCTTTCACGCACCCCATTTTTATAATTAATAACATATTGTATAGCAGCATCTTGACTATACTTCATCATTTCTCTGTCAGCTGCAATCCCGCGCGGGTATTAATGAAATGTCTGATTTTCCGATTGGCATAACAGTTGCCTTATAAGTTAGAAAGATAGTGAGAAAATTGAGCGTGTTTTGTCTTAGGGCCGCAAGAGGAGGATGAGGATTATGTCTAAAGTGGTTTCTCTGGAGAAGAAAAAAGGGCTTACAGATATTACACCAGCCGGTGGATTTTATGAGCTTTGCTCGACCTGCGATAATACTACTGTTTGTGTTTACAGGGAGGCTCAATCGGGGGCAGTTTTGCAATGTGAAGAATATTCGCAGATAGCATCATCCGTGGATAGCCTTAGTCAAGACCAAGCTTTAAGATTTTCGCAAAGGCGAGAGCCGGTTAATATTGAAACCATCGATAGGTTGGCCCTCAAAGGGCTGTGTATAAATTGTGAAGAGAAAGGCAGTTGTACGTTCTCCAGACCGGATGAAGATATCTGGCATTGTGAGGAATACCTGTAAATATTGGAAAGGTTGTTACAGAATTTTAATGATTGTCTAAGGTGATTATATAAATCTTTGCATATTGCTTCAGGGAAGGACTCCTTGCCAAAAAGTTCAATCCCGGCAATATGCACTATCGCCCGGTCAAATATGGTCGGGCGATTTTTTTCTCCTTTAGGACCATGACAAACGGGTAAATTGACAAGCGGATTTTTTGCGGTGAGGATATTCCGAATAAGTTTATCAAACGGAGAGAGATATAAATATCGTTTTCCGGCCTCTTTATTCCCTTTAACTATTAATGATTTAGTAGCTGCTTGAATCGAGTTTGACTTTTCCCCTAAAGATTTTATAAATCGCAATTGTGTAAGAAATAACTAAGGGGATTCCCAGAAGGGCAATAATCAACATTATCTCCAGTGTCTTGGGCGAGGATGCGGCATTATATATGGTCAGGCTATTTTCCGTCAAGGGGTGTGAATAAACCATATTAGGGTACATACCAATGCCGAATAACGCCATAAGAGCCGCCAACGATCCACACGATGATAAAAATGCCCGAAAGTCGCGGCGATGATGGATTTCTCGCGGGATATTGATGATAGCCAAAATATTGAAAAGGGGAATGATGAAAAGTAAGGGGTAAGAAATCAGATTTACCGTCATATGCGGAACATAAAGTATGGTGGCTATGGTAATTATAATATAGCAGATGACAAAAAATACAATCGCATTATTTATCCATCCGCGAACCTTATGGTGCAATTCGCCCTCGGTTTTCAATGCCATATAAATTGCACCATGCATCATAAATAAAGCCACGGTGGTAATTCCGACCATAAGCGCATAGGGATTGAGCAGGCTCCAGAAACTACCCCTAAAATTAAACTCTTTATTCAGAGGAATCCCCAGCGCAATGTTCCCCAGCGCCACTCCGATAAGGAGGCTGGATAAAATACTGCTAAGGCAAAAGCTGGTATCCCATAATCGGCGCCACCATGACTTCGATAGTTTACTTCGAAATTCAATAGCGATGGCACGAAAGATTAGAGCAAATAAGAGAAGCATAAA
>JAPLUS010000237.1 GCA_026397495.1 Candidatus Zixiibacteriota bacterium
GCATTTGAGAGCGATAAAAGAGACCGGTAATAAACTAGTGGCGGCGGCCGACCCATCTGATTCGGTCGGTATTCTTGATAGCTATTTTCAAGATGTCCGGTTTTTTACGGAATTTGAGAGATTTGATCGGCATATTGAAAAACTTCGCCGTCAGGGGGGAGAACAACTGGTTGACTATATCAGTATCTGTTCCCCCAATTACCTCCATGACGCTCATGCCCGATTCGCCTTGCGGGTCGGCGCCGATGTCATATGCGAGAAACCGGTTGTGCTGAATCCCTGGAATATTGATGCTCTTCAGGAGCTGGAGCAAGAAAGCGGCCACCGTATTTATACCGTTTTGCAGCTTCGTCTGCACCCCTCTCTGATTGCCCTCAAGGAGAAACTTGATAAAGAGAGGTCAGTAAAGAAAAAGGAAGTATGTTTGACTTATATTACTACCCGTGGTCGATGGTACCTGGTATCCTGGAAAGGACAGGTAGAACGTTCCGGCGGCCTGGCGACCAATATCGGGATACATTTTTTTGATCTTCTGATCTGGCTGTTTGGAGGTGTGGAAAAAAGCGATCTGCATATCACGGCTCCGACAAAAGCAAGCGGGTGTATAGAACTGAAAAATGCTCAGGTTCAATGGCTCTTGTCGATTGATAATAGGGATCTCCCTGAGGATATTCGGGCAAAAAATCAAACCACTTATCGTTCTATTACGGTTGACGGTGAAGAGGTCGAATTTTCAAAAGGATTCACCGACTTGCACACGGCCGTTTATAGGGAGACGCTGGCCGGACGAGGTTTCGGGCTTGATGATGCGCGTCCATCAGTGATGTTGGCGCACGATATCCGCGAGGCGAGACCTCTTGGCCTTACCGCCGACTCACATCCAATAGCAAAGAAACTTCGATAACCCTTTTATGCGTGGCGGAGATTATCGAGACTGCTGAAAAAGTGTATATTATAGGATAATCATCTGCTTTTCATTCAGCCTCCGCCTCAATCTGTCATTCCGGGCCTTGACCCGGAATCCAGATGAGTAGGGCACGAGCCCCGAGCTCGTGCCATTATTAATTTGGCAGGTGCTATATTGCCGCATTTCTGTAACAATGCGGATTTTTAAACGTAAATATTTGGAATAAAATCTATTTCCACCTAGGAAAGGAATCCTTATGAGATGTTTACTTCTCCTGATTTCTCTGGTCTTTCTATTATTCGGTGGCTCGGCTGTTGGCAATGATATTCTGTCTGATACCGAGAGGGTAACGCCAACATATGTGCTGAATGTTTGCGGAGATTCGGTCTGGTATCGTTTTGGCGACTATACTGGTTCCTTTCCGATAGATTCTTCTTTCTTCAACAGAATTGATACCATCAATGCGACTTTCGACCATGATTTAATTCTTTATTCGAGAATCGACAGTGTGACTATCAAGCGGAGTCTCGATCCGGTCAGGCTACTTGCTATCTGTTCTCCGGACACCGGTGTTAAAATGGTGATTTTCTATGAAAACGAGGAAAAGCGATCTGAAGCCGGGTTACAGAGGAAGCTGAAAGTCCTCAGAGATTACCCTCATTTTGGTCACATGGCAGTCGATAAGTACGGACCATTTACTTATTCCGGGTCGGACGACAGTAATCTTGTCCGGTTGAGGGAAACATATAACCTTGATTCGGTCGCTGGAAGTGGTAACGAGATTCAACGTATCATCAACCTGATGCGCTGGGCCCATAATATTGTTAAACATGATGGCTCGTCGACAAATCCTACCCCTACCCCGACCAATGCGCTCAATTTGATTTCGATTTGCCAGAAGGAAAATCGCGGGGTCAACTGCCGGATGATAGCAACCATCCTGAATGAGACCTATCTCTCTGTGGGATTTAAGTCAAGACACATTACTTGCATGCCCGCTGATACGACTGACCCTGATTGCCACGTAATCAACATTGTGTATTCCGACGGCCTGAAAAAATGGCTCTATATGGATCCAACTTTTGAAGCGTATTATATGGACAGAGACAGCAATCTGTTGAGTATCGCCGAAGTCAGAGCGACGATGATCAGGGGAGATTCGCCGATTCTAAGTAATGGGATCAATTGGAATGGATCTCCCACGAGCGTTGTTTCCTACAATGGCTATATGGCCAAAAACCTATTTCGTTTTTCCTGTCCGCTGAGAAGTGAGTTCGGCTATGAATCAAAAGAGGGCGAGATGGTTTGGGTGCATCTCAATCCGGTTGGCTATAATAGCGAGAGAAAAGGCGCTTCGACTGTGAATGAGACTGGAAAGCGGAAACTTATCAAGTATTACACTGATAATGACGAGTATTTCTGGGCCGAGCCGTAATCAGAGAAACGCAATATTGGAATCAACCAGATTTAGGAGCGGATAATCTTAAGCAAATTGTAGTAAGTTGCAAGTC
>JAPLUS010000370.1 GCA_026397495.1 Candidatus Zixiibacteriota bacterium
GGCTCTGCCGGCTGGGCCGAAAACATCCTTAGTATAAGAATCAAGAGCTTGACGCTTGGCTTCAATAGCGGCTTCGCGCTCTTTTTTCTTATCTGCGGAAAGAATCAATTTCTGCTTGTCATACTCGACAATCATATCCTCAAGCTCTTTTTGCATCCCCTTGGCCTCATCATCCCAGGCCTTGTATTCAGTATTAAATTGATCCTGAGCCTTGGCCCATTCCTTGAATTCGGAAAAAATCTTATCGGAATCGACATAGCCCACTTTGCCTGTCTGAGCCAGACCGGTTGAGGCCAATGCGAACACCGCTAATCCGGTTAAGACAGTAGCGGATAGAAAACGCCCTAACTTCATTATGTTACTCCTTACGTTTTTATTATTATGATAATTATCGTATTGTCGTGCCGAATTGCGGATGCAACCGCCATCCTTGCTTTTCGCCTTTTCTTTCATCAAGGCGATAACCAAAATCAAAACCGATTGTTCCAATTGGCGGAACAACCAACCGGACACCAAAACCAATCCCCTTGTAAAGGTCCTTAAGCTTCATATCGCTTGCTCTTAGCCAAGAATTTCCGGCATCAAAAAATAATAAGGCATAGATTTGGTTTTCAACAATGGGCATCTGAAGCTCCAGATTACCTATTAACATAAATTTTCCATGAACCCTTACCTCACTATATAGAGTATCCGCAAAAGACGAATCGGAGTGAGATAAGGTAGAATCGGTATATCGAACATGCGTAATTATATCACTGGTAAGGCTATCCGGTGTAAGAACCCCATCATCATAACCTCGAACGCTGCCATCATACCCGGTGCCTCCCGGAGAAAAACGGTCTGATTCAAGAATTCGATTATCACCGGCGGAAGTGGCAATAGCGCCGTACGTTATCTTTCCAGCCAAAACAAACTTCCAGAAGAGGGGAATATATTTGGAAATTTCCAGACTATGTTTCTGGTAATTCCAATAGCCCCCCAAAAAATTGCCGTTATTTTCAATGGCATACGATATAATTGAACCGGAAGTGGCAAATTCCGGCAAATCGCGGCTATCCCGAACAATTGATATCTGCATACTGGAAGCGGTCAACCATTGCTTCTGATAAGCTAGAAGTGAACCGGAAATGGGCCGGCCACGGATTATGGCGCCAATAATCTTTTCCGTCCCACTCATATAATATTTAAGGGTGTCTATATCAGAATGGCTCTCGAGGTATGAGTCACTGAAATCATAGAGCCTATTTTTTTCAAGACGATACATAGTGTAAAAACGAAAATAGTTGTCCGGCCATTTGAGCCGTTTGCCCAGCTGCACCGAGCCGCCGCGTCGCCCTTCGGTATAATCTGTATACCAGCGACGATTGGTCGAGTAAATATTTGTTCCTAATGAGGTGGGGGTGGAGAATAACCATGGTTCGGTAAAGGAGAGCGAGTAGGAATTGAAGCTGCTTCCCACATCAATACTAAATGACAGGTTCTGCCCCATCCCGCGGAAATTGGGAATGCCCAGCCCAAAATTGCCGACCAATTTATCCTGACCCGAATATCCGGCTCCGGCAGAAATCTGTGCGGTGGGTT
>JAPLUS010000434.1 GCA_026397495.1 Candidatus Zixiibacteriota bacterium
TATCAACGGGAACGCGAAACAGTTAAATTATTTTTTTTCATTTATTTTCTGGATATATTCCAGGAAAAAGGCAAAAAAGGTAAGACCCAGACCTCCCACCAGGAGGGCCACCATGACAATTATTGATTTTCTGGGTTTGATCGGGCTGGAAGGAGTGATGGCAGGATCGAGTATTTTTAAATCCTGGCTGGTTGCGACCACATTAATATTGGCCTCTTCCAATTTACGGCGGAAATCTTGGTACACCGAACTCGCCAGTTGAAAGCGATTATTCAATCTTTGCTCTTCCATCCCCTGGCTGGCCAAAGTAATTTGCCTGGTTTTGAGTTCCTGGTCGATTTTGCCGAGAGAATTAGCCAAGGTTTTTCCCCTTGATTTTAGTTGATCGACCTGTCCCCGGGAAGAAACCAAATCCTGATCCATTTTTCCGTAGGCTTCGTTGATAGCTTCCGACTTCAAGCTCAAATGAAGGATGTCCTTTTGCTGGGATGAAGTGACCGCAGAAAGTAATTGCTGATAGTAGGAATCATCCATGATGCTTTTACTCAACGTGATTATTGGACCTCGAGTTTTGATTTCTTCTTCCAATCTTTTTAATTTACCCTCTTCCCCGCTCAGACTGACTTCCGTATCCGTAAGCTGCTGTGACAATGAGCTTTTCATCGCGAGCAGGGTTTCGGTCTGTTTGCGGAGATCCGCCATGCGAGCCTGTTTTTGAAAGTCGAGCAAATCCTTTTCTGAAGCTTTAAGCTCCAGTTCGATTTTGTTCACTTCTTCTTTTAAAAATTTCTGCGCTTCCCCGGTATCTTTTTGATTTAATTTCAGATTAAGTTCCACTGCGCTATTGGCTAAATAATTGGCGATATCGGTTGCGAGTTGGGGATTGTTTAAATCAACATCCAGGCGGACCAGCATGGAGTTTTGAACTGTTTTTACCGAGATAATATTTTCCATTCTTTCGAGGGAAAAATTGTAAGGTTTCTGGTCCAGCTGGAACTTTTTTAGAGCGGCGTTTAAAGCGCTGACTAAAAAGGTAACGGTGGCCCGGTAGATTTTCGGGATCCTGAAGCTGTAAATAGTGGCAATAATTGTAACCAGCAGGGTTCCAAGAATAATGAAATACTTCCATTTCCAGACAATCTTGAGATAATCAATAAGTTCAATCTCTTTTTCTTCCACTTCTTCCACGTTTTTCCCTTCCTAATTTGTGCTCATTTAGTATCGTCAAAGCCTGGTTTAATAGGGGCTTGATTTATTTATTTCGACAAATGAGGGATCAAGCCCGACGGTAATTATTTAGTCTATTAGGTTTAATATTCCGGTCCAGAGGTTTTAATAAATTTTTTCGAAACTGATTAAGACTACTTATCACCTGCTCTGACCGGTAATCCGGATAACTCCAGGGAAGGGGTTGGAAACTGCCGGAATGGTAGATTAAAGTGACCTCAGCGTATACTCCTTTTCGTAAATAGATTCGATGCGCGGCATCCTTTCCGGTCGCCAGGACCAGGCGGTCTAAGGTGAGATAACCGGGATCAATGTTTATCCGTCGCTTTCCTTCATGCG
>JAPLUS010000430.1 GCA_026397495.1 Candidatus Zixiibacteriota bacterium
ATTTTTTTGATCCATAATTTATCCTCCATTGTTTTCAATATATTTTATGGCCCGCTGCAGACGCAATAAAACCTCGCTCTTTCCGAGAGTTTCCAAAATATCATAAAGTCCCGGGCCAACGGATATGCCCGACACGGCCAGACGGACCGGATGAATTAATTGTCCTTTTTTGATACCCAATTGCTCTGCCAAACCATTAAGAGCATTTTCAAGACATTCCTTTTTAAATTCTTCAATTTCTTCAAATTGTGTCAGCAGCGATATCAAGTATTTCTTTGTCTCCGCAGTAAATTGCTTCTGTGCCGATTCCGGCTCGTAGTTAAATTCTGAATAAAAAAAGTATTTTCCCAGCGAGACAAAATCCGTCATACGCCGGCAGCGCTCTTTCAAAAGACCTATTATCTTTATAAGATATTCCCAGCGCGTTTCCAGCCAGTATTTAGTAGTGATTCCAGCCTGAACCAAAAGCGGTGCCACCATCTCAGCTAATTTATAATCCTGATACTCTTTAATGTACTCCTTATTCAGAGCCACCAGCTTCTCTTCATTAAAGATGGGGTTGGCGGGATTGACATTTTCCAGCTTAAACACCCTGATTAATTCTTCCTTGCTGAGAAATTCCCGATTATCTTTGGGCGACCACCCCAGAAGACACAGGAAATTAAAGAGCGCTTCCGGCAGTATTCCCTCTTTGCCATATTCAGAAACATCTTTGTCGCCAAGACGCTTTGAGACTTTTTTCCGGTCTGATCGAAGAATCAATGGGAGATGGGCAAATTGCGGTAGTTCAATACCAAGACCGCGGTATATATGTATCTGCTTGAAAGTATTGGTAACATGGTCGTTGCCCCGTATAACGTGAGTTATTCCCATCTCGTAATCATCAACCACGACCGCCATATTATAAACTACGCGGCCGTCGGCCCGACAGATAACCAAATCCTCTATTTCGCTATTTTGTCTGGTGATATTTCCCAGTACAATATCATCATAACTGGTCTCACCTTGAGGAATTTTAAGCCTGATCGCAAAGGGCATATTTTTCCCAAGTAGTTCGGAGATTTCTGCATCCGTTTTTTTAAGGCATTTTCGGTCGTATCGCGGTGCCATCTTCTTGGCCATTGCTTCCGCCCGTTCCCGTTCCAACTCTTCAGGAGTGCAGAAACAGCGATAAGCCCGGCCGCTGTCAAGTAGCTTGGCCACATATGCTTTATATCTCTCCATTCTTTCGGATTGATAATATGGCCCCTCATCCCAATCAATTCCTAACCATTTGAGAGCTTCTAAGATTGGTTGAACCAAATTGGCATCAGAACGGTTTTCATCGGTATCCTCAATCCTGACAATAAATTTGCCGCCGTGCTGACGGGCATAGAGCCAGTTAAATATGGCGGTGCGGGCCGTGCCCACATGAAGATACCCAGAAGGAGAGGGCGCTATTCTTACTTTGATATTATTGGGGGACATATTTAAGATCCATCAAGCTTCTCGAATCTATTAAATCTTATCCTCCGGCGGATTAATATCAGGAGGCAATGGCTGAACAGGCGGCGGAGGGGGTGGTA
>JAPLUS010000402.1 GCA_026397495.1 Candidatus Zixiibacteriota bacterium
GAGGTGCCGGATGAATTTCGGGAGAATAGAGAGAAATATATTGACCTTCTAATTAATGAAATGATCCCGAAAGTAGCTTCGGAAAAACTGGCTGAGTTCTGCGATATTTTCTGTGAGGAAGGTTTTTTTAACATTTCCGAATCCCGCCGGATTATGCAGGCCGCTCGTAGCCAAGGATTGAAACTTAAATTCCATGCTGATGAGTTTTCTTCGACTGGCGGCGCTGAACTGGCCGCCGAAATGGGCGCTGTTTCCGCCGACCATTTGGTTTTCATTTCAGAAAATGGGATTAAGGCAATAGCTAAATCGGGCACAGTGGCGGTTCTTCTGCCGGGGACTTCCTTTTCGCTGGCCACCGGATGCTATGCCCCGGTCAGAAAACTGATTGAAGATGGTGTAATAATTGCTCTTGCCACCGACTGTAATCCCGGATCGAGCTATTCGGAATCCCTGCCCATAATTATTACTCTGGCCGCTTTAAATTATAAGATGACCGCCGCCGAAGCCATCTCAGCGGTTACGGTTAATGCCGCTTGTGCCATAGCCAGGGGGGGAGAAATCGGCTTCTTGAGAGTCGGTCTGCCGGCGGATATGGTTTTGTGGAATATGAAAGATTATCGAGAATTGCCTTATCATTATGGTGTCAATCTGGTACGAAAGGTGATAAAACGCGGGAAAGTGGTAATAGGGTAAGTTAAGCCAAGAAAACCGGTGTTGGATTAAATGAAAAAGTGTTTGTTAATCTTTATTGTTGCCGATCTGCTATTCGTCATCCTTGGATGTGGTATATATTCCTTTTCTCCGGGCGGGAAATCATCCATTAAGACAATAGCTATCTCCCAATTTGAGAATAAGACTATCGAATCGGGTCTTACCAGTCGTATGACTGACCTGATTGTTGATGCCTTTATTAGTGACGGCAATCTCAAAGTTGCCTCGCTCGATAAGGCCGACGCTATTTTGACGGGGGACCTGACCAATTATGAGAGGAAGGCAAAAAGCTTTACTGAGTCTGACACGGTCAATTTATATACAGTCAATCTGACTTTTGATTTTACTCTCACTGACCGGAAAACGGAAAAACCGATTTGGAAAGAAACTTTCTATAGCGATGGCGTTTATTCCCCGACGACCGAAACCGAGGAAGACGGCCAAAGTCGAGCGGTGAGTAAACTGGTTATAGGTATCATCAATAAGACCACAAAAAGCTGGTAGTTTTTGTTTGACAGGACTGATCAAAGACCTATATTGGTATGGTAGAGAAACCAATGAAATCGCTCAAAAATCCTATATACTTTTTCTTGCTTCTGGCCCCCCTATTGATCCTCTCCGATCAAGCTCTGGCCGGCCTCAGTAATTCCGGCGCCGGCACCAGCGTTTTTAATTTTTTAAAAATTGAAGTTGCGGCCCGTCCGACCGCAATGGGTGGCGCCTTCACAGGTTTAGCGGATGATGAAGCGTCTCTTTTCTATAATCCGGCCGGGATTGTTGAGCTTGATGGCCGCCGCTTTATTTTGGGCTATCATAATAATGTCTTTGATATGCAATCCGGTTTCTTAGGTTATCTTCAGCCTCTTGGTCAGGGAAAAGCAGCGGCTTATATAAATTATTTGAATTACGGTGATTTTATTAGAACTAATGCCGCCGGTGAAGAGATGGGGACTTTTTCCGGTGGTGATATCCTTTTTGCCGCCGGCTATGCTTCTTCTGTCAGTAGCTATGTTCATATTGGCGGTGTCGCCAAATTCATATATGAGAAAATTGACTGTTATTCTTCAACCGGCGTGGCCGTGGATTTAGGAGTCAAGTGGTTTCTGAAAAATGGCCGCACGACCCTTGGGCTTATGGTTCAAAATATTGGCGCCCAGCTTTCCGGTTTCACCAGCAGTTCGAGTAAAGACCCCCTGCCTTTGAATCTCCGCGGAGGGTTTTCCAGCCGATTGCGCGGGTTGCCGCTTTTGATAGCAGGGGATGTCGTGATGCCATCCGATAATGATATTTATTTTGCTCTTGGCACAGAATATCTTAATCTAAAGCCGCTGTTTCTGCGGTTGGGTTGGACAATGTTCGGCTCCAATTATAAGACTCATTCAAGCAAGGATAATCTGGCCGGCTTTTCCGCCGGGCTTGGAATAGAATATAAACGAATACAGATTTCCTACGCTCTTTCTCCTCAAGCTGAATTGGGTACAAGTCACCGAATCACTTTAACAGGAGGGATTGATTGAAATTGCGTTATTTATATCTGTCTGGCTTGGGATTGGCGATTATCACTGCTGTTTTAGGGATATTAACGGTCTGTTCCAAAATCGGTAGTGATTCCCCTAAGGCTGTCGTTATCAAGCTGTTTGGTGCGATGGAAAAAAATAGAACCCAAGATATCCCGCTTCTGGTGGATTTGCCGGCACTGATGAAAATCAGAGATCAGGATTATGCCCTTCAGACCGACAAACCGCGAATCTTTTATGCTCCTGAAGATATCCTGCGGGATCTGACAGGGGATGGCCTAACAAAGCAGAGGTGGTTTGCGATGCAACGAATAGTCGGCAATACCGATGTTGCGGGTGATACCGCCTTTGTGGAGGTCTCTTTTATCGATAAAAGCACCAATACCCAATACTATAACAAATTCGGTCTGCGCAAATTGCACGGGCGCTGGAAAATTTATAGCTTTAAAACTATATCACCGAGCAAATAACTCCCCTTGTCCGGCTTATTCCTTTAAAACGATAAAGGGATACACAACTGATTCAAGATTAGACCTTTAAGGCCACCTTGAATTATGACATCGATGCATAAGGGGGAAATCAAATCTATTGATCGTTCCAAAGGATTCGGGTTTATTGAGACCGCTGATGGAATTAAAGTTTTTTTCATCAAAGATGGCTGCGGTTGGTGAAATTTAAAGATTTAAAAGAGGGGGATGAAGTTATATTTGCCGTCCATCAAGGAGAATATGGCTTCAGCTAAGAATGACACGGGCGATATTGGATCGGAAGAAGGATTTTTAAAGAGCCGTAAACAACCGGCTAAAAAAAGGAAGCTTACCTGATTCTTTGACGGGGATAGAGGGGTAAATCCCGGTCAGAATAATTGATGTGGCAAGCTTCCGCAATAAATCTACTGAGAATGAAAGGGTCTGTCAAGAAATATTAGCGCTGATGACTCAAAATCGATTTTTGGCTTGACACACTGATGATATCTCCTTAGATTTCAACACTTTTATATTTAAAAATGGTTGCCCTCCGGCCTTATGAAAACTTTATTGTGGAACCGAAAAGCCCTTTAACTAACCTCGCAGTTGTTTCCGCATTTTATGTCTGTGAGGTTTTTTGTTGGTAATGGAAGTCGTGAAGTATAAAAGGATCGTTATCTTAGGTCTAATAATTATGTTAGCGGCATCTT
>JAPLUS010000074.1 GCA_026397495.1 Candidatus Zixiibacteriota bacterium
CCGACTATGACGGCTACAATGAACGTCGCCTGACCAATCTCAATTCTATCATTATATCACCCACTTTTTCGCCCGATGGAGGATATATCTGCTTTACCAGTTTTGTTGACGGCCAACCCAGGGTTTATATGCTAACTTTGAGGAGTAATGCCATCGATTTAATTGCCGGTTATCCGGGCATAAATGCCGCTCCGGCCATATCGCCGGACGGGAAATATATTGCCTGCGTTCTTTCCAAGGACGGCAATTCGGAAATCTATCTTCTCGATCGAACGGGGAAAATAAGCAAACGGCTTACCTACAGTTGGGCCATTGAATCCTCCCCGACCTGGTCGCCCGATAGCAAAGAAATCGCATTTACATCCGATCGCACCGGCTCGCCTCAGATATATATTATGGATACTGATGGTTTGAATGTGCGGCGGATAACCTATGACGGGAAATATAATGATTCTCCCTGCTGGTCCCCAAAGGGGGATCGGATCATTTTTGTCAGCCGCGATAGAGTCTTCAAAATCTGTTCAATCGATATTAGCGGAAAGGATTTTAGGGTTTTGACTAATCTTGGCGATAACGAAAACCCTCATTGCTCGCCCGATGGAAATCATATCATTTTTTCGTCAACCCGCCTTGGCCCGCAGGAATTATTCACCATGGATCTTTTTGGCCGCAAACAGCAAAGAATAACAAATAAGGGAGGATACTCTAACCCCATTTGGTCACCGGCAAGAAAATAGCTTAATAGCGGAATAGGCCGAGCCCTATTCAGTGGAAATACTTTTTCCTTCAATTTCTATTGACCTGCCGAATAATATTTCATACTATTGATACAGTCAACAAGTTGTACATATATACTAAACTAAGGAGGATAAAATGAAGAAACTGCTTTTGTTGGCGCTCATCCTGTTAATTCCTTTTCTTTTTTATGGTTGTGTCTCCAAACCAAAGCCGGTTGAGTAAGTCAAGCCGCCTGTTGTCCAGCCCGTTCCGACACCGGCACCGAAACCGGTGCCAGAGCCCAAACCGGAACCGGTTATCAAAAAAGTCAGCGAAGCTGATTTCAATTCAATCTACTTTGATTTTGACAAATACAATCTGGTAAATTCGGCCCAGAATACGCTTAATGCCAATGCCCAGGTTTTAAGGGAAAACCCGAGCCTTATTATTAGAATTGAAGGAAACTGCGACGAGCGTGGTACGGTCGAATACAACCTCTCGCTTGGCGAAAAAAGAGCCACCGCGGCCAGGAAGTATTTGATGGATTTAGGCATTGCCGACTCGCGTTTGCAAACTATAAGCTATGGCAAAGAGAAACCAATTGCGCTCGGGCACGACGAAACCTCGTGGGCCAAGAATCGCCGAGACGATTTCATAATCATCTCCCAATAGCCCTTGAGGTAAAATGAACAGAAAAACTACAATGGCCGCCATTATCATATTGGCGGCCACATCAACTTTTTCTGGTTGTGCTATGAAGCGGGATATGATTGCTCTGGAAGAAAAGGTTGACAATATGACAAACGGGCAGCATCAGACAGAGGCCGCGATCAATCATATTGATTCCCTGCTAAATTCCGAATCTGGGGCCTCAGTGCAGTTTCGGGCAGAAATCAGAAGTTTGGTTAATAATCTGGTTGAACAGATTCAGGCTATGCAGGCTAATATAAATGACCTGCAGGGCAAAGTTAATTCATTAGCCCAGAACCAAACCTCTCAGACGGCCATTATCCCGGGCAATCCCGCTGACTCGGCATTTCAGCCGGACACCCCCGCTATTGATTGCCAGAACTTATATGATGAATCATTCATAAATATCAGGCGCGGGCAATATGAAGAAGGAATTAAGGGTTTTCGAAATTATCTCAAATATTGTTCGTCCCTGGAATCGGCTCCCAGCGCCCGCTTCTGGATAGGCGAGGCATATTACTCCCTTGAAAAATATAGGGAAGCAATCGGGGAATTTGAGACTCTCATACATGATTATTCCAAATCAGAAAAATGCCGAAGCGCCATGTACAAAATGGCTCGTTCTTATGAGGAATTAGGCCAGAAAAAAGAGGCCAGAGCAACCTTTAAAAAGCTGTTAGATCAATATCCCAATACTCTGGAAGCTTCTCAGGCCAAAGAGAGACTTAAAGACCTTAAATAGTCTGGGCCGACAGAAGCGCCTAAAAGGTTAGAATTTCCACCACGGCTTGGATATTGCCATTCAGCCGTGGTTTTTTATCAGTTGGAAAGACCGTGATTAAAATTTGACAAATTGATGGCTCCGCCTTTTATTGGTTTTATGCTGATTCCTCCAAAAATCAAGGAAGAATATAACAAGCTAATCATCAGGATTCGGCATCATGACCGACTGTATTATCAGCTTGATAAACCGGAAATCTCCGACACCGAATACGATCGTCTCTTTGACCGACTGCTCCAGATCGAGAAGGATTACCCGGACATAATTGTTTCTGATTCGCCATCACAGCGGGTTGGGGCCAAACCGTTGACAGCCTTTAAAAATGTTACCCACCGCATCAGAATGCTCTCGCTGCAGAAAGTTATATCCAGAGAGGAATTTGCTGATTTTGACCGACGTGTAAGGGAGGGATTGGGAGCCGGTCATAAAATCGAATATACAATCGAATCAAAATTAGATGGATTGGCAGTCGAATTAATATATGTAAATGGCACCTTTACAATTGGTTCTACAAGGGGCGATGGTACGCGCGGCGAGGATGTTACTCAAAATTTGAAAACCATTAGAAATATTCCCCTTATATTATCGAAAAAGGTCTCCAGCGAATACCCCCTTCTGGAAGTGCGCGGCGAGGTAATCATTCGCCGGTCGGCCTTTACCAAACTCAATAAGAAGATGGGAGAACAGGGATTGCCGGCCTTTGCCAACTCCCGTAATGCCGCCGCCGGTTCACTTCGTCAGCTTGATTCAAAAATGACGGCGAGCCGCCCTCTGATATTCTGTGCCTATGGCATTTCGGCCACCAATCTATCCAAACTGGCAACGCAGTATGAGGTAATGCAATTCCTGAAAGACGAGGATTTTCTCATAAGTGAATATCTGACCAAAGTGGGGGAAGTTGAGAAAATCGCATCGCTATTCGCCGGACTTGAAAAGATCAGACCTGATTTGAATTATGAAATTGACGGAATGGTTGTGAAAGTCAATCGCTTCGACCAGCAGGTTATTTTGGGCGAGATTTCGCGCTCTCCCCGCTGGGCCGTAGCCTGGAAATTTGCCGCTGAGGAAGCCGAAACTGTTGTCAAAGATATAATATTTTCGGTGGGGCGAACAGGGGTCATAACCCCGGTAGCCAAACTTGAACCGGTGCGGGTATCGGGTGTAATTGTTTCCAATGCCTCGCTTCATAACGAGGACGAAATATTATCTTTAGATATTAGAATTGGCGATACGGTTATTGTCCGCCGCGCCGGCGATGTCATCCCGGAAATAATCGAGGTCATCAAAGAAAAACGGAGCGGCCGAGAGAAGAGTGTATCAATGCCCGGCATCTGTCCCTCCTGCGGTACTGGAGCGGTACGCCCACAGGGAGAGGCCGCTTATCGCTGTCTGAATTCAGCCTGTCCGGCACAACTAATAGAACGGCTGTTTCATTTTGCCTCAAAAGAAGCGATGGATATCGATGGACTGGGAGGAAAACTGGCCGCACAGCTTGTTGAACAGAGTCTGGTAAAAGATCCGGCTGACCTCTATTATCTGACCAAAGAGAGGCTTCTGACGCTGGAGTTGATGGGTGAAAAAAAAGCACAGAATTTATTGACCGCCATTGAGTCCTCTAAAAGGCGGGAATTGCCGCAGATAATTATAGCCCTCGGGATATTCGGAGTTGGTGAGACGGCCTCAAGAACACTGGCAGAAACATTCGGTGAATTTGATCGGCTTTATAAGACCGGTTATGATGATTTAATGGCTGTTGCGGGTATTGGCCCAACTATCGCCCGTTCCATAATCGACTATTTTACTAACCCCGGCAATCGTGCAATGATCACAAAAATGAAAAAGGCCAGGGTAGCTTTTCCTGTCCATCATATAATAAAGAAAGTCTCTTCTATAAGCGGCAAAACCTTTGTTATCACGGGAACTCTTTCCCTTCCCCGTGATCATTATAAAAAGATGATTGAAGATGCCGGAGGCAAAGTCATCGGTTCGGTATCAGCCAAAACCGATTACCTTTTGGCGGGAGAAAACCCGGGGAGCAAATTTGACAAGGCCAATAAACAGAGTATAAAAATTCTATCGGAGAAAGAATTCAGCCACCTCTTAAGCCCCTCGGCCACCCATATAAAGCAAAAACTGCCGGAATAGTTGAGTAGGTCAAAATCCCCTCGGGGGAAGGGTGTGGCGCTGACGGGTGGTTTTGACATTTATATTTGAAAAGTCAAAAGCCTTCGGCATTTTGACCTACTTT
>JAPLUS010000453.1 GCA_026397495.1 Candidatus Zixiibacteriota bacterium
ATAGCGGGAATTATCCCGGCTAAAGTGGCGGGCCAAGAGAGTATATCAATAGGTAAAAAAGGTGGAGCTTACTAAAACAGCGGGAATAATTCTAGCCGCATAGGAGGGGACCATGGTGGCCAAAGAAGATAAGCCGAGATATTTGCATGGATGTAACGAATGTCTTTGGCTTGGTCAATTCAATGAGTACGATTTATACTTTTGCTATCAAAACGGGATTCCAACGGCAATTGCTCGGTATGGAGATTCCGAGGATTACAAAAGTGGATTAATATTCGCCGAATTGGGTTTTGATGAGGCATTGGCTGAAGCCAACAGAAGAAGGTTGAAATTAATAGCAGATAGCCAGCGGGAAGTTGAGGCAATATATCCCTATAACAATTGTAACGGAACGCATTTTCAAACACCGAATGACATTATGGTTAGTTAATAAAAGGAGGACAATAATGGACATCAAAATTATCGAAGGAATACTGGCACAGTAAAAACAAAAGGAGGTTATAATGGCAGAGAAGGATACGATAGGAAATATTATCAAGGGGTTGCCATTACAATGTTCTTCTTGCCGAATGGATACCGCCGGGAACCATGAATGGGATTGTCCGTGTCGCCCGAATGGTTCAAAGATAATACATCAAACTATTGTTCTTGATGCGTTCGGGTTTTGGGATAATCCGATTGACGAAGTTTGGAATAGTTTATAGAAGAAAGGAAATTAAAATGCCGACTATCAACGAACTGGAAACACAACGAGATGAAATCTACGTAGCCCTGAAAGCCTGGACGGAAGAACAGACTATCAGGAATGCTTGGTATCAGAAAAACAGCGAAGCAAAAGACGAGTTGAACAGACTTATCGAAGAAATGTCAAACGGACCGAAACCGACGACACTTATCAGCATGGAAGCCGTTAGCGCTGAAATGGCGGCGAAGAAAGTGGCGGCAGAACCAGAGAAAGAAATTGTCGAGCCTTAACCAAGTAAATAAAAATAAGTTGTTAAAAAAGTAAAACTAAAAAAGAAAGGAAAAGAAAATGGGAGAGGAAAAAAAGAGTAACAGTGGCAAGCCGGAAATCGAGATGTATGAAATGGATGTAGTAGATTTACAGACTGCGTTGGCTGGTCAACAGTTTCCGCAACAGCAAAGAATTCCAGGATCATTAGAGAGATTTTCCGGGAAAGCCGGGTTTTATTTGTCACTCATAGAGGGGTGGATTAAATCAACGGCAAACGCAATCAATCGCAAGCGCACGGCCCCGACCGAATGGACTACTAAATATCTTCGCAAGATTTATGAATACCGGGATCGTTATGGCAAGCGTGATGCTTCCGGGCGGGTAATTCCCGATAGTATTGATCCGGCGAAAGTGGATGAGTATTATGAAAAGAAAGATTCGCTAGATAAGTTACACGCCGATTTGATTATTGCCGAGGACAAACGGCAAGAACAGGTTCGCCGTGACTTGATGGAGAATAAAGTTAATATTGAAATCGGGCATAAACGTGATTACGACGAACTTAATTTTACCGAATTAAAGAAAAAGAAATCTCAGGAAGAAAAACTCAAAAAGAAAATCGAAGAATTGGAACTGGAAAATAAAGATTTAACCGGGCAACTTGCAGAGGCGAAGAAACCGAAGCCGGAAGGAAAACCATAGGGGAATAAATGCCAGCAAACATTAAAACTGTTCGCTCAGACCTCGGGAGCACTGGGACGGCGTTGGTGATGGATGTGCAACGGATTGCCGACAACTTTTTTTACGATTTCAACGACGGCGAATTTAGAGCCATTCCCGGTACTCAAAACGTAGCGGTAACGGAAGTTTC
>JAPLUS010000194.1 GCA_026397495.1 Candidatus Zixiibacteriota bacterium
TGAATTCTGGATTCCCGCCTTCGCGGGAAAGACAGGAAAAGAGCAGCAATGACAGATTTGGATATTGAGTGGAACATACATAAGACATTTTTCCATAACATACACTTTTTCAACACTCCCCTTCACGGGGATGACAAATGAAAAGTCGGGGATGACAGTTTGGTGACTTAGGCGATAAAAAATTGACCTTTTTGTATGCATCAAGGTTTTTTCATTACTCATCGAGAACTTTTGGGCTGCCCGATTTTGCCATTTATCTTTTTTTCCGTTTTTGCGAACCATCGGAATTACACTTTCTCCATTATGACGCCGGTGTGGTGAAGGTTACAACTGAACCATCACTAAACGTAATTGTAAATGGAATACTTGTCATAGGGACCGCGCTTCCCCCGCCGGAAGTACCGGTATTAAACGTCTTAAGGTAAATAGTCATCCTGGTATTGCTATTGAAAACCTTCGAAGATGAAAATGTGGCTGTGCCGCCGCTGGCGTAATAGGTGCCGGTAGCATTGCAAACTTGGGTAGTGCCCCAATAAACATACCGATAGTATGCGGCCGGGCTTCGGGTATATGTCGCTATCAGGGATGTTATGGTAATGGCCTGACCGGTGTTATTATAAATATCAAATTGGATACTGCTATCACTGCCGGAACCATAAGCCCTTCCGGTATTAGGAGCATAGTAAATATTGTTGGCGCCGACGCCATTGGCCGCTTTCCAGATAGCGCGGTCGAATATGAGCTGAGCGATGCCCGTTGTTCGCGGTAAGACCGCGACCTGGGTCGAGATGGTATCATGGGTCGGCTGATAGACCGCTTTTACCGTTCGATTGCCGATGGGAATTCCGTCAAAACGGAAGTTGCCTGATGCTGTCGGGGCGGTTGACTTTGTACTATTAGTACCTGAACCGTTAGGATGAGTAATAAAGACAGTAACGCTGTCCTCATATGCTCCGGGCGGACACCCCTCCATATCCAGCACTGTTCCCTGAATAGAAAGACTATCCAAATACAAATGATGATCGGCTATCGTTTTTTTGATGGTGGTTCCGGAGCCGGTGGAGGTTACGTAGACTCCTTCGTCCCCCTTAGCGTAGGTATAACTTGATCCCCAGCCATCTTTGCTATATTCCGTCGAATCTGAGTCAAAATTGACTCTGATATAGGGGCCGTTCCAGGTACTGTAGCCGCCCGGATTGGTAACCAATTGGCCGAGACTGGCGGGAGCGGAGCCAACATCGCCAATATAACCGAAATCGGTTCTTTCTCCGTTTTTGGTTATGGTCGGATTTCCGACAATGGCTTCGGCCAGAAGTTCCATCTCCTTCTTGGTAGCTTCAACTTTGCTGGCTTCAATATTGCTGGTCATGGTTTTTATCCCGATACCGGAGATGACCCCCATTATGATTATGACCATGATAAGCTCAATCAGAGTCATACCATTTTGGGATCCAAACATTTTTGCACCTACCTACTAAAATCTAATTACAGTCGCTGTTTTCCCGCCTGGGTTTGGAAGTCCAACTAAAGAACTAATTGTTCGGGCGGTTGAATCATAGGCATAGTCGTCACCCCAAGCATCGAATAGAAAAAGATAATATCCATCATCGTCCTTGGAGCTATCCAGATATGGCCCGTTCCAGCCGATGCGAGTAAATTTATCATAGGTTGCCAGTGACCCCTGCCTGACCAATTCTTCGAGATTGGCAGGAAGACGCCCGACATCGCCTGAGAATCCCCGGTTGACATATTCGCCGCCGGAAATCAGTCGAGGATCACCGATAATTGCCTCTTTAATCCGAAGCATCTCCTCTTTGGTGGCCGTGGTTTTGGCTGAAGTTGAAAGAGAAGACATC
>JAPLUS010000042.1 GCA_026397495.1 Candidatus Zixiibacteriota bacterium
GCTATTTGGGCGGTATCAAAACTGGCCTCTTTGGCTTTTTCGGCAGTCACCTCCTGTGAGACGACTTCATTTACTTCCTCAAAAGATGCATATCCTTCGGGTAAGTGAGCTCTCACTTTCAAGACAAAATAGGTCGAATTGTTCTCCATCATATCCGACACTTTCCCGGGTTTATTCCTGAAAGCAAAATCCGAGGCGCCCTGATTAGCTCCCAAATATTGAATATAATCATTCTCTGCAAAAGGCGTGGTTGATCTTATTTCATATTTTAAATCTTTGGCTGCTTTCTCAAATCCCAGTTCAGATGCCTGTGTTGCAAAATCTTTCGCATTGAGTTCAATCTGATCCATTGTCTCCTGTGATGGCGTTACCTTGAGCAGGATATGAGCCGCATTCACTTTTTCAATCTCAAGCGGATTGGCGCCGGTCATAGAAGTTTCCTTCTCACTTTTTTTATTCAATAATTTGACGATATGCCAGCCGAATCTCGATCTAAATGGCTTGCTTACTTCATTAGCTTTCAGCAGCCAGACGACGCTATCAAATTCCGGTACCATTTGTTTCCGACCGAACCACCCCAGATCCCCGCCTTGTGAAGCGGAATTATCTTCGGAGTAAGCACGGGCTAATTCGGCAAAATCAGAACCACCCACAGCCGAATCATATATTTCTTTAATTCGGTAGCCGATTTTTTCCCAATCGTTTTCTGTCGGGGCTTTCTCGAAAAGAACCATATCAAATGTTGCCCGCTTGGGACGCTTATACTCATCCCGATGAGAATCGTAATATTTTTTGAGCTCATCCTGGGTAATCTGCGGCAGATTGGTCATAAACCTTGCGGCGGGGAAATAGAGGTATCCTATTTTGACCGATTCTCTATCAGCCAGAAAAGCATCCTGTACCTCAGCCGGTGATACTCTGACAGTGCTAATGATTTCCTCCTGCAACTTGTATTTTTTCAACTCCGGAATAATAAAATTCTCGATGGCCGTCCAATATGAGGCCATTTCGGGGTTCACCATCGCTTTGACATATTTCTGATAGTCAAACTTGCCATCCGTCATAAATTGCGGAGTCGTCCGCAGCTCCGAGGGAGGGTACAATTTCAAAAATTCGTATATTTCTTCATCACTAACATATATCTTATGCTTATTTATTTCCTGATTGATAAGGAAATCAATCATCAATTGATTCCATGCCTCCTTCTTTATTTCCTCAATCTTATCCGGGGGCAGATCATAGTCAACCT
Source organism: Candidatus Zixiibacteriota bacterium (assembly GCA_026397495.1). Taxonomy (GTDB): domain Bacteria; phylum Zixibacteria; class MSB-5A5; order GN15; family PGXB01; genus JAPLUS01. Next base: position 1,250 of record JAPLUS010000042.1, read on the forward strand.
TTTCTTCCTCTTTTCTCAAGATATTTTGATAGTAGCTGTCAAACATCCTGGTCGTGATATTTTCTCCATTAATATATCCGACAGAATCTTTTACTTGACGCGAAGAAGAGGCCTTCATTCCCCAGTCAAAAACAATCGTGGCCAGGAAAAAGACTAAAACGGTAACCATTATGGGGACAATCAATTTTCTTAAGAAAGCAAACATCTATGGAACTCCTTTATTTTGGCATAACCAACTTAGATGTCCAAATATATGTCAAATTCCAAAATCCGCAAGCCGGTTATGCAGGTATCAAATATCTCTAAAGAATTTGCTTTGACTTTAACTAAAGGTGGCAATAATTTGCCAAGTGTATAAGTATATATGAAAAAGATTATTTTCCTCATTCTGATCTCTTTTTTTTCAAAGGCTTACGCCATTGAGTCAAGCTGGCCGGTGCGCGGAGAAGTTGATATCTCTTCCGGTTTCTGTGATTTCCGAACAGGTCATTTTCATGGAGGCATTGATATCAGAACCGGCGGTTCCGAAGGGAGAACGACAATATCTTATAAAAAGATATTATCTGGACTGGGAATTCGCACCCGATTCATTACCGGTAAAAAAAGGAGAACTAATCGCCTATTCCGGGCAGACCGGGGCCGGGCCGCCCCATCTCCATTTTGAGAAAAGAATGCCGTCTAATTTGCCGCTTAATCCTCTTACTAATGGTTTCCCGTTGGCCGACCAAATTTCTCCTGAGATTGGGGCCATGGCCTTTGTCTATTGCGATTCTAATTCTCTTTTCCCCAACGGTGCTCGGCGATTCGCTCATAATGTGAAATTTAACAAATATGAGAAAAAATATTCCTTCGATTCAACGGTATTTATCCAGGCTTCCTTTGGTCTGGAAATTAAAGCATCGGATTATATAAAACCGGGTGGCGCCGAGAATAATATTTATAAACTGCGGTCATATATTGACGATGATCTCTATTTCGAATCACAGTATGATAAATATAACTACGACGAAACTCGAATGGTTGACCTCTCTTATGACTATTTTGAAGCCGTTAAAAATAAGGATAGTTGGTACCTTCTCTATGAACCTGCGGGGGGGCATTTCAGCGCGAGTAAATCATCATATAAAGAGGGCGGTATATTTCCTGTGATCGCTGACGACACTTATGGCCTGCATAAGGCGCGGATTGAAGTTTATGACGCCGCCGGCAATATGTCGGAATTGGATTTCTCCTTCTATGTGGCCCCGCTCGGCCCCTTCTTCGAATCTGAAAAAATATCTGATTCAGTTTTCTATCTTCGCCCCAATGTGAATGCAAAATATCTGGATATAAAAGATATTGCTATCTATGGTATTTCTGGAGGCGGCGGATATCGGTTGATTAATCCGAAACGAATTGAACCAAAGGGGGATCGCAATTATCAGATAACACTTCCTCTTGGGGAACAAAAACTAAAAGGGTTTAAGGTCAAAGTTTTTGGCCAATCCGGCTGGGGAAAAGATGATTCATATGTCGCTCTGGATAAGGAATCGGATTTAAAATATAAATTTGACTACCAGCTTATAGACGGAGGAATCCTGTTGACAGCCTTATCAAGCGAAGCGTCGGCGCCTTCTCCGGTCATAAAAATCGTTTATGAAGACGGATTCTCCAGAAGACTGGAAACACTGCCGATAGCATCAAATCGATATGCTGCCTTTTATAGAGATGTCGAGATAGACTCCCGCATATCACGCCTTGAGCTATACAACCATACCGATATTCTTTGTGAGACCAAAGAGGTTAATATTGTGATGGCGGGCACGCATACCGAAAAGACCACCTATCGCTGTAATAATGATTTTCGTTTCACATATACTAATCTTGATTTCTATTCTCCCGCCTATGTCGAAGTTAGGGAATGGGCCGGCTGGGTTCCTCAAGAGCGAAACGTTATAAGCCGCATATATGGCATCAATCCGACCATCTACCCTTTGGCCGATGCCGTCACAGTGGCTCTTAATCTTGAGGGGAAACCCTATGAAAAGAATCTTGCCCTTGGCCGTAAAATCAATAAGGGTGGATGGGAATGGATAAAGCCAGAGGTAAATAACGGCTGGCTTTCAATTAAATCCTATCTATTTGGTGCCTTTGCCGTCTTAAAAGATACGGAAGCTCCGCTAATCAAGAAGATTTACCCGGCCGGAGGTGGGCGAACAATAACCAATAATTTCCCCCAAATTAGTTGCCGGATTACTGATGACCTTTCCGGTATAGAAGATGACAGAAATGTGACGGTTCTGCTTGATGGTCGCTGGCTAATACCGGAGTACAACCCGGAAACGACTGAATTAAAAACCTACCCCGACAGAAAACTTGCCAATGGAAAACACCAGTTGGAAATAACGGTTATGGATAGAGCGGGAAATAGTCGGACGGCCAAATCGACCTTCTATGTGAAGGATAAATAAGCAGGGGACAGAAATGTTTTTGCCGCTTAAAGATGAAAACACCGGCAGCGGCAGTAATTGGCTTTTGGTTCTTTTATCAGATATTGATGTCTGTCTTTTTCACGGGAAATGCCGGAGGTGTGGCCCGGATAGCCCATGGGGGAGGATTTACCTTTGGCTAAAGATACTCTCTTCAGTCGGATGAGGCAGAACTTAGGGCTTGTTGAAAAAGTGTATATTGTGGAATAATCGTCTGCTTTCATTCAACCCCCGTCCCGATCTGTCATTCCCCGGCTTAAGCGGGAGAATCCAGAAAGTAGTAACTGACTTGTACTTATGTTTCTTTTTTCTGGATCCCCGATCAAGTCGGGGATGACAATTTTAATGACATTTTTCTCAGAAGTGCACTTTTCCCTTTCTTAAGGTTTTTTCAACACTCCCCTTAAAAAAGTCCACAGGATGGGATTTTAATTACCACCAACAGGTTGCCAACCATCCTATTAGCTTCTTATAT
>JAPLUS010000229.1 GCA_026397495.1 Candidatus Zixiibacteriota bacterium
TTCCTCTTCCGCCTATGCCATACTGACGGCTGAAGCCGATCTAAATAATCAACCGGGGGTATGGGGATTAGGCCTAAACGGGAAATTAGACAGCAGCGTGGCATTTACCGGGCAAAAAAGTGTGCGGATACAAACAGTTGCCGGTCAATCGTCAACAAAATGGGGACCGGTTGTAGATTTGAAACCCTGCGATTCCATTCTTTGCATCGCTGAACTTTGGGGAAAATGTTCAGTTCCCAATAAATTCCAATTGAAAATGCAAACTCAACTTAACGGGAATTATACAAGTATTTCAAAGTATTTATCTCAAAGCAATCAATGGCAACATATATCGTGCTCTCTGATGGTCGTTCCTCCTGAAACACTCCACGTTTATACGGGATTCGAATCAACCGGCCAGGATGTGGAAACCACATATGTTGATGACTTCAGGGTATATCCGGCCAACTCCATGGTGAGTTCGGAAACCATTGATGGTTTTGGAAGAGTGACCAGCGAATCGGATTATAATAATTTGCCTGTAAGATCTTATTATAATCATTACAATAATATTAGCCTGACGGCGGATTTTCTTGGCCGACCGATTTCCGGCTCGGAGTGGTTTTATAAAGGGACCGATAGAGCATCCGGCCTTAATCCTTATGAATATAACAGAGAGATGCCCAATAGTCTTATCACTTTTAGACCCACCAAATACGGAGTGGTTGATGATTTCTCTTTAAACCCGTTCCTCAAATATAATATAAGCGGTAATGGGCATATCTTTTGGGATAATTCCGGTGAGCGCATTAAACTTGATGTACTTGCATCTGGTGATTCTACTTATGGTGACATCATTATACCCGTTGACTCTTTTGCTGATGGCTTTTTTGCAGTCGATTTTGCCACGACAGGCGGTTCAACGGGCGGAATCCCCCCAGCATTGTCTGAGGCAGCCTTATGGATTGGATTTGAAAATAGTCACGATTCGGGCTATGTTCTTGGGTTCGAGACATGCAATGGTGCTGTGATCGCCAAATATTCGGGTCAAAATTATGGAGGACAGCAAACCATTGGACAGTCAATATCACGTTTAAATCAGGAGCTTTATACACCCGGTCGCGTCGCACGCCTGATGATAGGCAAGATAGGGAATAAATTGTATGCTTTCTACAATAATGATTGCCTTTATATTTGCGCAGATTCCAGCATTCAATCATTTACCAAACTCAGACTACGAATCAGGAATATTTGCCCCCAACTCGGATTGAAATATGCCTGGATTGATAACCTGACCTTCTACAGTGAGCCGCAAATAAAAGTTGATTTTATTAATGCCTATGGAATGGTCAAACAGACACAGCAATTTGACGGCACTAATCTTATATGTTCTGCCAGTCGTAATACTTATGATTCTAAGGTGCAGGTTCAATTCATGCCGGTTCAGCTGACCCCTAATATCCATTATATTAGCGACTATACCGGTAATTTGCAAACCTATCCCGATCATAGAACTCTTTTTGATTACATATACAATTATGTCGATGATAGTGACATGTATTGTAACTTTAATAATCGGAGTTGGAAACCGGGTTACGACCTTACCCATACCGATTATATCTACACCTATTATCACGATAGTGTGGGGGTTCCCAATTGCTTAAACTCATCAGGATTATTAGTGCCTTATGCCGAGAACGTTTTTTATAGTGAACCCTCGCGGAGGATAAAAGAGATCCGTTATCCTGGAAAATTTCGGACTCACACCTCAAAATTCGATTATAAGGCATCGGAGGTTACTATCCCGGGTTTTGATGTCAATTATTACGGCATCGGGAAAGTATCCAAAGATGGATATATCGATGAAAATGGGGGAAGAAAAATTGTTTTTAATAATAAGGCCGGTGGTGTAATAGCCGTTGTCAACGATTCCATTCAGGGTGGGCTAAACACCCTCACCCGTTATTATCCTGATTTTAATGGAAATGATACTCTAATAATTCAGCCGGCCGGCCACAAAATACGCCGCCAATATAATAATCTGGGTTGGCTAATTTTTGATTCCAGTGGAGATTATGGAGTCATTGAACATATATACGACAACGCCGGTAACCTTCGGTTTGCGAAAACAGCCACCGATAAGGCCCTTAATCGTTTCCACTATAAAAAATATGATAAATTGGGGCGGGTAACAGAAGAGGGGATATGTGTTAATCCGATCTATTTTAGACGGGAATTGGCTAATGCACCGGAAATGCCGCAATCACCTATCATAATAACGTCGAAGTATGAATATGACGACGGATTATATGGCCGGGGCCGGCTGACAAAGGCAATCAACTACCCCTCCTGTTTTGTTGATTCGGCCTCATGGGACAGTTTTGAATATGATGAATATGGAAGAGTCAATAAGCAGAAGAAATTTATAAAACTAATTGATTCTTCTGCGGCAAGGACCATGCGAGCTGAATATAATTTGCAAGGACAACCGACCAAAATTATTTATCCAAATAATAGTTCCGTTGGCTATAAATATGACAACGCCGGTCGCCTGAAAGAAGTAACCGACAATAATAACTACCTATGTGTCGCTTACAATTACTGGCCGGATGGGAGCATCAGGAAAAAGATAATGGGATTCAATAATTCCCCCCAGATCCCGGCCCAGGTAGTGGATTATAAATACAATGCCCGCGGTTGGCTGGAGAGTATCAATGACGGCAATGTCATTTCCTCCATATCCGGTTCGGGAGATCATTTCTCATTGTTACTAAAATATGATACCGGTGCTTACTGCGGTCAGGAAGACCCGCTTGAAGGTTGTGAGGGAACATATCCGACCGGTTATTGGAACGGCAATATTTCATCTTACCAGCTTAAAACCAGCCCCGGAACATATTCTGAGAATTTGAAACAGCGGTTTGCCTATGATGGGCTCGATCGACTGGCGGCCACGTCCTATGAAGGGTATCTCCCACCGCCTCTGACAAAATATTACTATGACCTTAACGGAAATATCGATCAGATTGTGAAGGACAGCGGACTGACTCCGGTTGTCTATGACTATCAATATTATTCCGGGACCAATCGTCTGGAACAAGTAACCAATCTGGCGCCGGGGGCAGCGAATTTTGCCTATACCCCTTCCGGTTCCATGACCGCCTATAATAATCTTCAGATGACGGTTTCCTATAATTCCAACGAAGAAATGTCTCGGCGGGCGCGGCTGTTTCCTCTGGGGACTTATTACGTTGATTACTGGTATGATACCAATGGGAAACGTATTGCCAAGAAATATCAATATTATTATCTTCGTCCATGCGGCGGCGGCCAGGACCCCGATGAGCCAAAACTTCTCAGTTTAAAAGGCCAATCCTTCGGGGGAGGCGCAATAAGCAGTAGTGTATCTGATGAACCATTAAGCGGTGAGTTGGCTTTCCCGCGCCCAGAGCCGGCAATGGGTATGTCGGGTAGTCCGGGAGGAAGTTATTGCCCGACACCGGGTATGAGTATTGAAGGTTATTATTATTTTGGTGACCAGATGCTGAGTGTTTATACGGGTTCGAGTGAAGGAAGCTTAACCGACAATTATGTCTATGCCAACGGAGAGCGGGTGGCGAGGTTTAAGGGTACTTTGAGCGATGTGCGATATTACCTGACCGATCATCTGGGTTCGGTGCTCGGTCTGGTTCGCCATGACGGGACGATTGTCAACGAGGTTCAGTATCATCCGTATGGCGAGATATTACGGCGGAAAAACAGCGACCCGGTGATGCGGCATGGCTATACGAGCAAAGAGATGGATTTTGAGTTGAACTCGCAATGGGACTATTTTGGCGCCCGGTATTACGCCCCGGAGTTGAAGATATTCACGCAGGTTGATCCGATGGCGGATAAATATCCATTTTTAAGCCCCTACTTATATTGTGCGGGTAACCCGATGAAATATGTCGACCCGAATGGGCAATATACGGTGGAGTCAATAGATGCAGATGTTAGTTCTAAGGACAAGTCGGGAAAGTGGCAGACGAAACGGGTCACCGTTTATTTTCCAGGCTGGCGAACCTACGCTACGAATTTCATGTGCGCCGCAGTGCCAGGATATTGGCTCTCTAAAACCTGTGAAACGGAGCCCCAAGATAAAATCGCTGATATACCTGGTTACATCGCAAACTTTTCACGCTACGCGGGATGGGTAGGAGTGTTTCTTACTTTTTATAAGTCATTTGCGGGCAAAATAGACCCTCCGGACTTGGCTTACAGCTATTATGTAAGATACAGAAATGCACCTCCGTGCTTTGATGAGGCTTGTGTTATAGAAAGAGTGGAAAAATTGAAGACGCAGTTAGCTGCGAGGGAGGCAAGGGAAAAGAGTAGCAAGGTTCTCCTCCAGCAAGGGAAACCAGATAGAACGAGGCCGCCAAAGACGGAAGAGCC
>JAPLUS010000013.1 GCA_026397495.1 Candidatus Zixiibacteriota bacterium
ATCAGTAATGCCAGGACGAACCGAGAAGATCATGCCCATGTCTGGTGGGTATCTATCAATTTCTGATTTAATTTCAGGTCTCGGACCAACGATACTCATTTCCCCTTTTATAACATTAATAAGCTGCGGTATCTCATCCAATTTGTATTTCCTGAGAAAAGTGCCGATTTTTGTAATTCTTCCATCCTTTTCCGATGTCGATGGCCCACCAATTCTATCTGCATTGATGACCATACTGCGGAATTTTAAAATATAAAATGATTTGCCGTGAAGGCCGACACGCTTCCCACGATAGAGAATAGGCCCCCCATCATCAAATTTTATCTTTAGAGCGATGGCAGTAAGAATGGGGCTCAAAAGAATGAGTCCAGATATAGAGAGAATGAGATCAAATATACGCTTCATTTGCTTTAATCACCTTATGAGCATCAATATGAATATCCATCTGATCAAGAAGACGTCTCTGACTTAATGAGTTCGAATGTAAATATCCACGCCATAAGTTTAAGCAAAGGCGTTTTTGTTAGAATATTGTCAACATAATTTAACAAAGGTAGCAGTGCCTTGATATAGGGATATAAAATACTAGTGATATGCCAGTATCGTATTTCACCGATCATAAAATAATTTTTTGCATATTCAACATCTACTAGACTCAATATGTGAGACTTCTCCCATTCCGTTCGCATTGCAGGTGTAAATTTGCGGTATAATTTAATTAGGGGATTATAATCTAAAGCTTCTATAGCCATAATTCTACCGCCCGGTGTAAGAATCCTATGTAATTCTGGAAAAGCTATAGACAATTCCACATGATGAAGAACACCGCTACAAACGATCACGTTCATGGACGCATCTGGTAATTTCGTGTTTTCGGCATCAGCCTGTAAAAAGAATGTTGTATCAGCTACGCCCTCTCTAAGGGCATCCTTTTTCGCGTTTTCTACTGATACTGAGCTTAAATCAATGCCAATTGCAAGAGCCGCCCCCGCTTTTGCTGCTTTAATTGCAATGACACCATTCCCACATGCATAATCTAAAAATATCTTATTCTTCACATGAGCCTTTAGCCAATCGTCTAAATATTCTTTTGACAAGCCGGTGCCACCATAATATTTTCTGTTGCCGTAAAATCTTTCATATGTGTCCTGATCAATTGACGCGAGTCGCGACCTATCCCTATCTAAATCATGAAATTCCAGCTCTGTTTTTTTTCGATCATCGAGACCTGCAACCCATTCATCATTCGTGATCTTTTCGATTTCCCGCAGTTTTGATATTAAAGTGTCTACATTCATTGACAAGATCCATATCTATTTCTCATGATCTTTGTATGCTTATTGCACGGATCGCTTTGACGGCCGAAACAGTAATACAAATTCTCGATGTGACTTGCGTATTCTTTGTAAATTCTCTCCGCATTACCATGTTCTTGAGAGAACGCCAGCGCACTGGACGACATGCGTTCCCGTAAATCATGATCATCAAGGAGATTCTCGATGGCATGATAAAGCTCATCGCTGTTACCTGCGTGATAGTTAAGGCCGAACTTATACTTATCTATGAGATCTGCCATTTCGCCTTGCAATGAGGATATAAGTGGTAGTCCATAGGATAAATACTCAAAAGGTTTATTTGGAAGAGTGTGTTCTATGCTTCTGCAGGGAACAAGACCAGCATATGAATTCGCTAATAAAATATTAATAGTGTCTTTGCCAATCCAACCTGTGAAAGTAACATTTAATAAGCCGCGAGCTTCATGATGAAGGACCTCTTCTTGATCTCCTGTTCCGGCAATTATGAAGTGAACATCATTTCGACCTGCAACTTGCATTTTTCGCGCAACTTGAAGAAGAAGTCCCAGCTCGTATGAGACGCCAAAAGTGCCTATAAATACGAACAATTTTTTATTGATGATTTTCAACCAATCGGGAACCGACTGTTGCTTCGCTCTAATCGATTCTTGTTCATTAGTTCTGTAACCCAGATAGAATACGCGATCCCATCGATTTGCTGCTCTACCGGCTTTTGTTAAACCCCAATTAAGATATCCGTGAGAAACAGCGATGATACTGTCTGCTCGACGCAATAGATTCTTCAATCGGTGAAAATCAATGGCGAAGAATAAGCGCCCCAATTGAATGAGAGATTGACGTTTGAGCTGGTCCAAAAATATGTCGGGCCATAGATCTCGGATATCAATTAATATGGGTATACCCATTCTATTTGCGTAAAGCACGGCCTCATAAGCGAGGTGATGACAAG
>JAPLUS010000121.1 GCA_026397495.1 Candidatus Zixiibacteriota bacterium
AAAAAGCTGCTGAAAAAATATTATAATATCGGTATCGCCGTAGCCAGACAAAATTCCCTGATTGTTCCCATCGTCAAACACTGTGAACAAAAATCAGTCCTCCAGATTGCTCAAGAGATACAGGGTTTGGCTCAAAAGGCCAACGCCGATAAACTCACCCTTGATGAGATTTCAGGCGGGACTTTCTCAATTACCAATGCCGGTCTAATGGGAGCGCTGGCTTCAACGCCGATTATTGCGTACCCTCAGGTAGCGATTTTAGGGGTGCATAAGATTGTTGATAGGGCGGTGGTTCGCGAGGGGCAGATAGTGATTCGCCCCATTTTGAATTTTGGCCTTTCCTTCGACCACCGTGTTGTCGATGGCGCCTATGCCGTGCAGTTTCTACGACGGATGATAGAATATCTTGAGGAACCTGACGGCCCGATTTTAGATGTTATATAACCAAAGGATTCTAAAATGGCAGATAAATACAAAGTAGTTATTATTGGTGGGGGCCCGGGCGGGTATGTTGCCGCTATCAGAGCGGCCCAGCTTGGTCTGAAGACAGCCCTGATTGAAAAAGAATATATTGGCGGCGTTTGTCTGAATTGGGGATGTATACCATCCAAGGCGCTCTTATATGTTACGGAACTCAAACGCACGGTTGAAAGCGCCAATCGAATTGGCCTTAAGGCCGATAATATAGGAATTGATATATCTAAATTGAAAAAGCATAAAGATGATACGGTCAAAAGATTGACCGGCGGCGTTAGATTCCTTTTAGACAAGGCCGGCGTTAAAATTTACGAGGGAACGGCTTCCTTCCTTTCGACAACCGAAATTGAGATTTTGAGTGGGACTTCAAAAACAAAAATTGATGCCGAATGCTTCATCATTGCCACGGGCGGTTCGCCGATCGATCTGCCAATGATCAAAATGAACGGTCAAACCGTTATCGGCGCCAGGGAGGCTGTCGATTTGCCGCGTATCCCCGAATCTCTGGGAGTTATCGGTGCGGGACCGATTGGGACCGAAATGGCCACTGTCTATAATACGCTTGGCGCCAAAGCCACCATTATTGAGCTTCTTGATAGTGTCCTGCCGATGCTGGATTCGGAAATATCGGCCGCATCAGAGAAGGCCCTAAGAAAGCAAGGAATTGACATATATTTGTCATCCAAAGTAACCTTATCCAAAAAGAATGGTGATAGAATCGATCTTGAGGTTGAAACTTTGGAGGGGAAGAAAAATTTGACCTTCGATATGGTTATTGTCGCCGCCGGAATGAAGCCCAATACCGCCGATCTAAATCTCGCCATAGCCGGAGTGAAGGTGGATTCCAAGGGGTTTGTCATAGTTGATAAACAAATGAGAAGTAACGTAACCAATATTTTCGCCGTCGGTGATGTAACCGGCGGTCTTCTTCTGGCTCATAAAGCATCGCACGAGGGGATTGTCGCGGCGGAGACAATCGCCGGCTTTTCAGCGGGGGCCGACTGGAAAGCGGTGCCCTATGCCGTTTTCACCGATCCGGAAATAGCCGGAATTGGCCTGACCGAAAAGGAAGCGCAAGCGGCGGGAAAGAAAATTAAGATTGGGAAATTCCCTTATCGTGCTGTCGGAAAAGGAATCGCCACCCTGGCCACCGAAGGTTTTGCCAAGGTAATCTCTGATACCGAGACCGATGAGATCTTGGGCATACATCTTTTCGGCCCACATTCCGGCGATATTATTTATACCGGGACAGCGCTGATGGAGTTTGACGGTACAGCGGAGGATCTGGGGCATATTATGGCGATTCATCCAACCCTTTCCGAGGCCTTGATGGAAGCGGGACTAAATGTCAACAAGAAGGCGATACATATCATAAATTAGAATCCTACGCCAATATATGGGCATATTTATAGGACTGTTGATAAACCCTGTACACTGTTGTGTCAGGTTTTGAACCCGCGTAAATGGGATTGTGACCTGACACG
>JAPLUS010000420.1 GCA_026397495.1 Candidatus Zixiibacteriota bacterium
GGAAAATGAGCAGGCCCGATTTCACAGCCGACAAGGGCTTTTGTTATTTCTTATAGAGATTCTCGCCGGTCTTCTGCTTATTCCCGGTCTTTCAGGGGCGATATGGAAGACTGTCCTTATCTTGGCTCTGGGAGCTTCTGCCGCCGGGATTATCTTTGGGATTCAAGGGAAAGACTATCGCTTGCCGTTTCTTAGCGACCTGGCCGACAAAATGAAGGTATGACCTTGCGATCGGGAAAGCTCTCTTGTCCCTCAAAATATTTTCTTATCTTGATAGCCATATTCTTTTTGGGGTGTGCCGTTACCGGACCGGGTGGAAGAAAATCCTTAATTTTTATTGGCACCGACACCGAGGTAAACATTGGAAAAAGTATGGATAACTCCATCCGAAAGGATAACCGGATACTATCCGATACTCTTTGGCAAAAATATATTAGTGAGATTGGACAAAAGATTGTATCGGTCTGCGATAGAAATGATCTCCAATACCATTTTGCCATTGTCGATTCAAATATAGTAAATGCCTTTGCCACTCCCGGCGGGTATCTGTATTTTTATAGCGGCCTTCTTAGGCAGATGGATAACGAGGCCGAGCTGGCGGCAGTGGTAGCACATGAAATTTCTCATGTGGTAGCTCGCCACGGTATCAAAAGGCTGCAAGCGACTATTGGCGTGTCGCTGGCAGGACAAATAGTTTTTGGCAAAAACCCCGGCGTTTTGGAACAAGTAACCAATATTGGGTTAGGACTCACTTTTGCCGGATATTCGCGTGCCAATGAAAATGAAGCTGATAATCTGGGCATTCAGTATATGACAAAGGCCGGATATGATCCTAAGGCTACCCTCACCATGTTTAAAAAACTTGCCTTGCTTTCCAAAGATAATCCTGATTTCTTTGAAAAGCTTTCAATGAGCCATCCGGATACTCAGGAAAGAATTAGGAGAAGCGAGACTCTGATAGATTCCCTCCAGCCTCTTTCTTCCAATCTTCATCTTTTCCATGAGAAATATGGGATTATGAAATCCAGACTCCATTGAATCCAGCTTGCCCGTTACCCGCTATTAGCCGTATCTCTGTCAATTGGCTACAATCTGATGACAGATTTTCTTGTTGACAAAAGTTTATAAAAACAAATAAGATAAAAAATGTGGGTTTTTCCCCATAGACTGTAAAGAACTATGGTAAGAAAGCCGACATTTGAGTAGGGTTTTGCCCGGAAATTGAACTGATACTCTAAGTGCTATGGGGATAGTATGATGGGCGGAGTGTTCAGTTATCAATATGGGACATCGACCCTGAATTGGACAGAGAGGGGAATAGGATGCTTGAATATCACATTTGTGATTGCCGCAGATTACCCGTTAAGAATAAACCATACCACAACATAAGTTCTTATCCTGACAAATAATAGAGGGATTATTTGGTGACTCCGAGAATTATCTATTGCTTTCTGTATTTACTGATGGTACAGGCACTCTCATTGCAACCCATTTATGAAGATATTGATGAATAATTATGGAAAGGTGGTTGCAATGACTCGGAAAAGCCTTTTTAGAATATTGATAATTTCGATATTCATAATGCTTATTAGTGCTCTTCTCGGCAAGGTAACAATTGCATCGGATAATGCGCGCGCTGCCGCCGATTTTCTAAATATTGGTATTGGCGCCAGAGCCGCGGCTCTGGGTGGAGCTTTTACTTCTGTGGTTGATGATGCCACTGCCGCTTATTGGAATCCAGCGGGACTGACTTCGGTACGTGGTATCGGGATTAATCTCTCACATTTCTCCTGGTATCAGGATCTCAATCTTGAATATTTCGGCGTTGCCTATCCTGTCAATGATCGACTTACTCTCGCCGTCAGCGCGGCCTATTTGAGCTATGGCACAATCGAAGGATATGATGTCAATGATAACCCAACCGGCAATGTTGCCTCGACCTATGATCTGTCTGCGGGTCTTTCGGCCGGCTTTAGGTTTTCGGATAATTATTCCGCCGGACTTGGTCTTAAGCTTATCGAAGTCTCTCTGGCCGGCACAAAAGCCTCGGCCGTGGCAGTTGACCTGGGGATGAAATATGCTTTCGATCGTTATCTCTTCAGCCTCGTGGCAACCAATTTAGGACAGAATATAAAATTTGACCAGGTGGCCAATAAGCTTCCTGTGGCAATAAAAGCCGGCGTGGCGGTCAAACCATTCGGACCAACCGGTTTGGTTTCTCTTGAGATAGAAGATCAACTCTATGGAAATTTGATAATCAAAAATGGATTTGAGCTGAATTTTAATAATAAATATTTCCTGAGAACCGGGTATAATTATTTTCCTCAGCAGGAAAATCGAATTCTTGGTCAGGGTCTGACCTTCGGGGCTGGGGCGATGTTTGGACCAGCTCAATTTGATTACTCCTTTACGCCCCGTGATAATTTCAGTTCGGAAACGATTCATAGGTTTTCGCTAGATTTTCATTTTGCCAAATGAGGCTGGCTGAATTTATTCTAATCCATTGTTACAGAATTGAGAAGGTTGGGACGATTGTATCTCCCAACCTTCTTTTTTTGGCTTCTGCAATAGGCTTCGCAAAAAGTGCGCAATGAATTGCAATTAATATGATAGAGTATTCAACAATACTCCCTTCTATCATTAAGTTCAATAAACCATATAATAATTAATCATACTTCGACATTGTCAAGCGGCCTCATAATTGTTTAAATATCAGCATCTTACAATAGGCGACATTTCTCGTCTTCATTATTTTGTGTAAAATCTATGGGACTAATTCCATTGGCAGTTAATTTGCTGAATTAGTAGTGATTAATAATAGTTAATACTTAGTTTTTATAAATATAGATGATTGACCGTGAATACAAGAAACAACAGTTCTGATAATACAGCCAATATCTCTTTAGCTCTTAGCAGTAAATTTATATATGGAACTGCGGTGGGGCTGAATGGGGATTCGTATATTAATGTCAAGGGGAAGTCTTCCTTAAAAGATACTCTTAGATTTATTTATGGTGAATATATATCAGGTATTTTCTTTGTCTTGGCCATCTTTTGTTATACATTTTGTGCGCCGGTTACAATGACCTCGCCCGGCAGGCTGGTGATCAATATGATTGACAAATCATTAAAGAAGCTTTTTGATGTTTTGGGGGCAATTTTGGGTTTGATATTGACGGCTCCTTTATTTGTTGTTTTGGCAATTTTAGTAAAACTTGATAGTTCTGGCCCGGTATTCTATGTTCAGGATAGGGTTGGTGTAAATCGTCGCCGGCGCGATCGTCGCTCATTCAAGGCTGATATTGATGATGATAATCGGTTTCGTGACCGTCGCCGAGAGGATTATTTGGGCTGCCCCTTCAAAGTAATAAAATTTAGGACTATGGCTCAAAATGCCGAAGCAAAATCTGGTCCTATCTGGGCAACGCGAAATGACGCTCGAATAACGCGAATTGGAAAATTTTTGCGTAAGGCTAGGCTTGATGAGCTTCCCCAGCTGCTGAATGTTTTAGGAGGGGAAATGTCTCTGGTTGGTCCTCGTCCGGAACGTCCCTATTTTGTAAAGGATTTATCAGGGAAAATCGCTGACTATAAAATACGTCTTCGCGTAAGGCCGGGTATCACTGGATTAGCGCAGGTGAATACCGGATATGACTCATCACTCGATTCGGTAAATGAAAAAGTGAAAAATGATATAGAATATATCCGCACTTGGTCGATATGGAGTGATGTCAAAATATTGATGAGAACGGTAGCAGTTGTCATTACCGGCAAAGGAGCCTGCTAAAGCTGTAAAGATATATTTATAAGGCCGCATCCTGCAGGCGCGGGATGCGGCTTTTTTATTCCTTGAAATAGAGCTCAAAAATTGATATCTTTAAGCAAACGTCAAATTGCCAAAAGGAGAGCCCAAGAGATGTTATTCCTAAAACGGTTGATAGCAATTGTGGTATTATTTCTGCTCCCCTTTGGGCTTATGGCTCAGGAGCAGCCACAAGGGTTTAGAGTCGAATCCAGCCCGCCAGGCGCTGAGGTAAGTCTCAGAGGAAACTTTACCATTAATGGCATCACACCTGTGAATTTTACTCAGGGACTTGATGGGCATTACGCTATTGTGGTGCAAAAGCATGGATATGAAACTTATCGGTCTTCTATCTATCTGCAATCCGAACGAGGGATGAGCCTGACCGTCCGGTTGCGATCTAAAACCAGACTTAAAGCGTTTGTTCGATCCATGATTATACCCGGATGGGGACAATCATATACGGATCAAAGTTTAAAGGGAAAATGTTTTACACTGTTGGCTGCCGGCGCCGTGGCTTCTTATCTGATAGCTGATTCTCGCTTTAATGATAGGAATAATGAATATAAGGCTACCCGGACTCGATATAATAGTGCTAAGAATTTCGATGAGAAAGTTTATCTATATTCTCATCTTCAGAATGCCAAAAAGAAAGCTTACGATGCTGAAAATGTAAGACGGATAACGATTGGTGCGACAATTGCCGTTTGGGGATTGAATCTGATTGATCTTCTTTTT
>JAPLUS010000054.1 GCA_026397495.1 Candidatus Zixiibacteriota bacterium
GCACACACTCAAAAGCCGAGCCGCGCGCTATTCTAAAGAAATTAATTCTATCTGCTTTATGATATCGACCGTTGCCTTCCGCTATGTTCGTTGATATCGACAATGATGCCCGATTTAGCTGATCCTCTAAATAATAATTACCCCTTTGGAAATTCTTCGTTAATTCACAGACTTTATCCGCAAAATCAACGGCTTTCCGATAAACATCTAATTTCTCAAATAAGAATGCCATGGTTTTGAAAATCGATAATCGAAATTTGACCGAATCGAAAATCTATTCTCTTCTAATTTCGAATCTCGATTTTCGATTCTCTGCCATTTTTGCCTCAGCTTAACTTGAGCAAAAATGGCGGAGAGGCTGGGATTCGAACCCAGGAAACCCTTACGAGTTTACATGCTTTCCAGGCATGCTCCTTCGACCAGCTCGGACACCTCTCCTTCTTGAAAAATCCCGGTACGCAACCGGAACTAAGAATTTAGTCAAGAAGCAGTTAAAATCAAAGATAATTTTGCCCTTCCGATACCCGCTATAGAAGCAACAAAGAAAAAGGCTATTGGCCGGGTTCGCCAAAATAGAGAAAGCGGTCAATCAGTTTTATATACTCTGACCAACCGGAACCGGTCTTATCTCTTATCCGCTCAATAGCTCCCATTTTGGAATCAATCTCATCGGCATAAAAGAGAATAAACGCCTCCGGTATCTGGGGAACAATAGGTGAAGCATAATCGATTTGCCCGTGATGAGAGATTATCAGATGACGGATTTTTATCAAAAGGTTGGCGGGAAAAGATTCTATTTTCTCAGCGGCGGAGGCAATAACATGATCGGCCCAGCAGATATGCCCAATCAATCGTCCCTCATCAGAGTAATCTATGACGGTCGTCATTTTGTACTGAGAGATTTTCCCCATGTCGTGGAACAGGCCGCCGAATATCAAAAGATTCCGATCAAGAAAGGGATAATGCTCAGCTATATTCAGGCAGATATTGGCTACATTGAGGGAATGCTCGGCCAGTCCGCCGATATGAGCATGATGCCACAGCTTTCCGGCCGCCGCCTTAAGATAGGCATCGACAAACGATTGGTCATTCCAGAATGAGTCGGCCAGTTTCTTGATAAAGCCATCTTCTATTTTGCCGGTCAAAGAAATTATTTTCCCCTTGAGCTCATGTTCGGAATACTTCGAATGGGGAAGAATATCCGACAGGCTGTACTCCTTTGCTTCGGCCCGCCGCAGTTTTATCACTTTAAGCTGAAGGTGCCCCTTATAATCGCCCACTACCCCTTTGACCTTGACTATATCCCCTTCGGCCAGTTCTTCAAAGCCGAATTTATCCGGCTCCCACCATACCCCGGCTATCCGGTCGCCAGCATCGCCAAATTCAAAGGAGATGAATTTATTACCCCCATATTCCTTTATTTCCCGTTTGCAAACACTAAGGAAGGCGGTAACGGCTTCATTTATAACAAAATCTTTAATCATCTTCTTTTGAGCTAAACGAATAAGAAAAGATAAACAGATTTGCCCCGGCCGTAAAGGGATTTTTCTTTCTCCGCCGATTTATATAATATATATTAAAGAAACCTATGAAGATACTCAACCGTTATATCCTGCTGGAACATATTCCACCTTTTCTGATTTCGGTCATATTGATTACTTTTGTCCTGCTTCTGGAAACCATTCCGCGTATAGTGGAAATGGTTATTGATAAGGATATTTCGGTTATGATCGTTCTTCAGTTGATTTTCTTCAATTTGGCCTGGATGATTGCTCTTTCGGTACCAATGGCGGTTTTGGTGGCCACTCTTTTGGCTTTCGGACGGCTGGCTTCCGATTCAGAAATTGTCGCTATAAAGACCTCCGGCATCAATTTGCTCCGAATTCTGATTCCCCTTCTCATCGCGACCGGAATTCTTATGGTGGCCATGATCGAGTTTAATGACAAAATCCTGCCGGATCTCAACCATAAGGCGCGTCTGCTGACCGGAGACATTCGCTCGATGCGACCAACGCTCACTTTTCGGCCCGGTGTCTTTATTACCGACTTATCGGGATATATCATCCTGATTGATAAAATTAATCATACCACCTCGGAAGTGGAGAGAGTTCGTATCAGCGAAACCAAAGATCCCAATCAGCCGCGCATCATTGTCGCTAAATCCGGTTTGATGAAATTCATTGATAATGGCCAGACGGTTCAGTTTACATTATATGACGGCGAAATTCATATGCTTGATATCAATGATCCGTCCAATTATCGGAAGATACTATTTAAAGAACAATTGATCAACGTTGGTGGAATCGGCTCGGAATTGCAACGTTCCGAATCAAGTTTTCGAACCGATCGGGAGATGGATATCGCTCAAATGAAAGGGGTGGTTACTCAGGCCGCCTCGACTATTAAGCCATTCCGGATGCGAATGGAAAGAGCGGTCGAAAATAAACTAACCTTTTTGTTTGGCGATACTCTGGCATACCCCTCCGACTCCTCTATGAGCGATTCGGTGGCACTGGGGTTCTTGAAAGCCGATATGCGCGGCATATATATGAAACTAAAAGACGAAGCTCAGCAGATTAAAGAACAAAATGAAATCATTGATAAATATAAGATTGAGATTTATAAAAAATATTCCATACCGGCGGCTTCCTTTGCCTTCGTTTTAATCGGAGCGCCGCTGGCGATTCGTTCCCGAAAAGGAGGTATGGGCGTAGCGGTGACTGTATCTCTTCTGATTTTTACGCTCTATTGGGCCTTCCTTATCGGCGGCGAAGATCTCGCCGATAGGGATTATATTTCGCCATTTTTGGCGATGTGGTCCGCCAATATATTAACCGGGGCGGCCGGATTATACTTGCTTGTGAAAGTTATTACCGAAAGACCCCTTTTCACATTTTTTAGAAAATAATATGATAAAAGTCGTCGACAGATATTTATTAAGATACTTCATAAGCGCGCTGATTACGGTGACGGTTGCCTTTGGGCTTCTTATTGTCGTTATCAATATGGTCGAGCAACTCCGCGATTTTGTCGACAATAAAGTCCCCATATTACAGGTACTGACTTATTATTTATACTTCGCCGGTTGGATATTCAAATCCTTTCTTCCGGTTTTTGTCCTCTTGGCGGCCTTGATATCTATCGGTATCCTGGCCCGAAAAAATGAATTGCTGGCAATGAAAACCAGCGGCATATCGCTTTATCGAATCATAGCGCCCATATTTCTTTTCACTTTCCTTCTGACCGGAGTGCATATTTATTACAACGAATTCATTTTCCCCGAACCGAATAAGAAAATGGTGGAAATGCGGGAATACACCATCAGAAATCGGGGCGAAGATTTCAGATGGACGACTCAGAATATTTACCGTCAGGTCGATAAGAGCCTCTTTTTTACTATTAATTCTTATAATCTTGCTCGTCAGGAAGGCGCCGATATAAAACTGTACCGTTCGGCCAATGATAAATTGGCCGAATTTATCACCGCTAAGAGGATGAAATTTACGCCGCACGGCTGGATGCTCTACAATGGCGCCAAACGAATATTGGGCGATAGTACCACTTTCACAGATTTTGATTCTCTGCCGGCTAACTATATCAAGGATAAACCATCCGATTTTGAAACTCCGATAGGTAATCCGGAGGATATGGGGTACAAAGAGCTGTCGCATTATATCGAACTGATGAAACGGGTTGGCTCACCTTATCAGCGGCAACTGGTCGATTTAAAATTAAAATTGGCCTATCCCTTCTCCTCTGTCATTGTGATATTGATATGTGTCCCGATTGCCTCTAACCCCAAGCGAGGCGGTCTGGCGATTTCATTTGCGCTGGGGGCCGGCATTGCGCTTCTGTACTTCATCTGTTTCAAAGTTACCCAATCATTCGGATATAATGAGAAGCTTCAGCCGGCTGTGGCCGCCTGGATGATCAATGGTATATTTCTCTTGGTTGGCTTGATTATTATTTTCCGGACCAAGAAATAAAGTATCAATGAGCAAGAATGATTATTCTTATCAGAGGAAATTGGCCAATTATATCCTCTTTATTCTCGGATTGGCCTTTATTGGCGCTATTATTCTATCCTTTATTCGAACCGGCTATTGGTATTTAATCTGGATAATTCTTTTATTGACCGGGTTATACTTTTTTGTGCGCTGGCACGCCATAAATACTGAATATAAATGCCCCAAATGCGGAAATGTTTTTAGGATTTCTACTTTTATTGATTTTATAAGCCCTCATTTTCCCAATAAGAAATGGCTGAAATGCCCATCCTGCGGCCGACGTTCCTGGTGCCCGGAAGAATAGTTCTCTACAGAGAATATCTCATTATAGGCCGCCTGGCAGAGCGACGAGCGGCCACTTTGAAACCGGCCTTCTTGAAAGCCGAAGGTATACCCGTCCAGGCAAAGGCGGCGGGAATATTGTCGCTATACGGCACGGAGGGATACCCCTCGATTATCTTTACCCGCTTCTGTTTGCAATACGCTATAACGCCTTTCAGCAATTCTGTCGATAGACCTTTGCGACGGTACTCCTTGACAACAAAAAAACAGGTGATCGACCAGACCGGCCGGTCATCGACCGGCCTCAATACCCGCGAGTTCTCCAGACG
>JAPLUS010000470.1 GCA_026397495.1 Candidatus Zixiibacteriota bacterium
ATGATACTTCGCGGATTTTCAACATCGGCAAATATTACCGCCGTGAAATAAAGACGGATTCATTGACGATCTATTTTAACAGAAAGCAATACCTCGACCGATATTTTGAAGAAATCGACAGGATGGCCGGCAGCCTATTCATCAGACCGGATATGGCCGGCCAAGGCGACCGATATTCTACTTACACCGCCGTGAAAATTAATCTTCAGTCGGGGGCAAGGCAGCCGGAATTCCTCTCTGGTCTTGATCCCTTAAAATTATCTCGGATGATTGCCAAGTATGTCGGTGGTTCTTATTCCCGCTCTTTGATCGATCAGAACAGAGATAATTATATTCAATATTTGCAGAAGGCCCGTCGCCAAACGGGGAATACGAGAATAGAATCTTTAATGATAGCCTTAAGTATGTTCCAGAAAATGAGGCATCAGTATCTTTCAGATAAAGGCGCCTCGGCTTCTTCCCCATTTGGAAAATTTCTTGACCGTACCATAGCTCAAGTGACGGCGGTCATCTTTAAGGAAGCCGGAATAAAGCAAAAGGGCGAGACTCTGATTCGGGATTCGTCGGAGGGGCGCAAACTAAAATTTATTTCAGAAATAGATAACGACGGACCTAACGAAATAACCTGTGGCCCGCTCACTTTTAAACCATATTGGCTTGATACGGCCATAACCATCGACGTCGACCGTACCACCATTCTTCCCTACAATTCTTTTATCAAGGAATATTTGGTGCCGGTGCAGCCCTACCAGTTAGAAACTTTCCAGCCGGAATCTCTGCTTTTTTCCGGGCGAATTGAATTCAAGAATAATCCTTTCGATTTTCGCTATTCTTTGAATACCTACGAGAAATCACCATTGAAAATTGAATTTGCACCCTATTTCATTGTTATAAAGCCGTTCCCCAAATTGCAGGTTGACCGATTGGTAGAACCGGCCGGTATAACCCTCCTCATTAGGAAACCGTCAAGTTATGCCTGAAGTATCAGGGTTGAGGTCCTGCCTTTCAAGGGTATGAAATTGGGGGCCTTCAACACAAACTTCCAGTTGTCGGCCGGTGATCAGGGAATGGCCGTGAAAGTGCCACTCGTCATATCTCATGAGGTGGGTTTTGAAAAGCAGCGGCTGATAGCCAACCTTATTAAGGGAAATAAAATTCTGGCATCGGATACGGCCTATCTGAAGATTGCCGATTTCGATGTAAAGACCAGTACGAAAATCGCTTTGTTGCCGGATAGCTCCGGGTTATTGGAAGATATTCTTGTGATGACCAAGGCCAATTACAGGACCATCAGCGATCGCTTCCTTATTGATGGAGATCTTGACCTTTACGACCTGGTTATTCTCGGTACCGGCTGTCTTAAGCAATATAAGTCGCTTGAATTCTCCAGCGAAAAATTAAGGAAATATATGGAATTTGGGGGACAGGTGCTGGTATTCGGCCAACCCGATAACTGGAGAAATGATTTATTGCCGGTTTCAATTATCCCGACGCAGAATAGATTAGCGGCCACCGATCTGGAATTGACCGAACCTAAGCAGGCCATTTTCAAAACGGGCTATGAGATAGATGTTTCGGCCCTACTGCAGCGCATAAATGTTAATTATTTTTCATATCCGGCGGTTATTTTCCCCGCTGAAAAAATTATCACCGGTCGGGATAAAGTTACTCTTCTTTCAATATCAAAATTCGGAAGGGGAAGATTCATTTACTGCGGGATTCCCCTCCTGGAGATGTTCGGAGATCTGGATACGGACGCTATCAAGTTATTTTCCAATCTCATCAATTATTCGGGATCATAGACGGAATCGACGTCGATTGAAACTTGCCTAGGGGTAACAGGAAGCAAAGAATGGTCTGGAATCGTGTCCGGTTCAGTAGGGCAGAACCCCAGACGAAGTCTTGCGGTTCTGCCAAATGGGAATTAAGGTGGTAGGGCAGAAGCCCCCGCCGCGGTGGGCTCCTGCCAATTCGGCTATAGATAGTTTAAACAAGATTAGTTAAGGCGGTAATTTAAGAATGCTATCCAATAGGGAAATAGAAAATTTTCTGAGATTTGCCAAAGCGACGGCCGTTAAGGCCGGCCAAATTCTCCGCAAAAAAATACCGACCCGTCGGGATATTCGCTATAAAGGTGAGGTAAATTTGGTAACGGCGGCCGATTTGGCCTCAGAAAAATTTATTATAAATAATATTGAGAAAGAATTTCCAAAGCATTCTCTATTGGCCGAGGAGGAGGTCGCCATCAATAGGCCGTCGGAATTACGATGGATTATCGATCCCCTTGATGGCACGACCAACTTTGCTCATAGTTTCCCCTTTTACTGCGTTTCAATTGCCCTGGAATATCGGGGTCGGATTATAATTGGCGCAATTTATGATCCGGAGCGGGAGGAGCTCTTTTACGCTTCCAGAAATCACGGTGCCTTTCTGAATGGAAAAAGGATCGTGGTTACCCCTGAAACCAGAATGGTTCGCTCGCTTTTGGCCACCGGTTTTCCCTATGATATCGGCACTTCCGGGGAAGATAATCTTGATCACTTCGCCCATTTTGCAAAGGCAGCGCGGGGTATCAGACGCCCCGGCTCGGCGGCGCTTGATCTATGTTATGTTGCTTGTGGTAGGTTTGACGGTTTTTGGGAATTGAAACTTTCTCCATGGGATACGGCGGCCGGCCGGCTGATAGTGGAAGAAGCCGGCGGCAGGGTGACGGATTTCAGGGGGGGCAAATACTCCATATATGATAAAGAGATCATCGCCAGCAACGGGCAGATTCATAAGCAGATGATAAAAATATTGAGCAAAAAAGTAGGTCGGGTTCCGAGTGAGTGAATGGAGTGAACGAATGAGAAACCCGACAA
>JAPLUS010000348.1 GCA_026397495.1 Candidatus Zixiibacteriota bacterium
AATGCGAGCACTGCTACCAAAGTAAAGATGGTGGTCCCGATTTGAACGAAGACCTGATGATTCAAACAGCTTGCGGTTCGCAGAATATGGGCGTGGCAATGTTCGATATTGAAGGCGGAGAGCCTTTCATGCGGTTTCCTCGGCTACTGAAACTGGTGCAGGCGCTTGATGAACGTTCGGAAATATGGGTTAACACTGCCGGGGCCGGACTCAAACCTGAAATGCTTGAACAGCTTAAAAAAGCGGGCCTTTTTGGATTGATGATATCTATCCATTCTCCTGATCCGGGAAAAAATGACGCCTTCACTGGTATCCCCGGTTCTTTTGAAATAGCTTGTAATGCCTTGAAATTATGTCGTCAAATGAATTTAGTAGGTGCTGTCAACAGCGTTCTTTCTGAAGATGAAATCCGAAATAACGGCTTAAAAAAGCTCATGGATCTTACTCGGGACCTGAACAGCGATTTTGTCCAGCTCATCCACCCAAAACCCGCAGGACTATGGATGGGGAAAACGAAAAATATGCAGCGTGATTCGGAACTGATCCAAAATATTCGCAAAGAACATCTGCACTATAACAGCGGGTTGTCAGATTATCCGGCCTTGGCAACACAGGTGTTTGAAGAATCGGAAACGGCTTTAGGTTGTACGGCTGGAGGCGTTGATCGTTTTTATGTCAATGCTTATGGCGAGATTCAGCCCTGTGAATTTCTTAATCTTTCTTTTGGCAATGTGAAGGACGAACCGTTACAGCGCATCTTTGATAGAATGCGGTCGTATTTTAGTGTCCCCGCAAGCGATTGGCTTTGCTGCACTCAAGCAAAAGCGATCCATGAATTATTTCAACAGCACGAATTAAAACAAACACCCCTTCCCTGGCCGATCACAAAAACACTTGTGGAAAAATGGGATCGCGGCAAACCAACCCAGCTATATAAAACTTTGAGAATTTATCCATGAGTTTTCTTCTAATCATGAACCCTGGTTCGCGTTCCGGAAGAGGAAAGCAATTATGGAAAATATGGGAATGCGGCTTACGCGATGCCGGTGCGGCATTTAATACAATTCAGACCAGCGGTGTCGGGGACGCTATCCGTATTGCGAAATCGGCCAAAGATGATGAAACGGTGGTAGCAGTAGGCGGAGATGGAACGATCAATGAGGTCTTGGATGGTGTTATTCAGTCAGGGAAACACAATGTGCGCATGGGCGTTCTTTATTCGGGGACTAGTCCGGATTTTTGCCGATTCCACAAAATACCTATAGAGCCTAAAGCGGCGTTACAAACGCTTCTTGCGGGAAATAACTTCGCAAGAGATGTTGCTCGTATCGTCTATCACGATCGACAGGGTGCTCAATATACGGCGCACTTCGGCTGCAGCAGCAATATCGGTATGGGAGCTTCTATAGCTTGTCACGCAAACCGAACCAGAAGGTATTTAGGCGATACATTAGGCACGGCCCTCGCAGTTCTTGGCACTGTCATTAAAAACAATTTGGTTGATTTAGATCTTGAAATTGACAATGAGATAATTCCCCTTGTTAAGACAAATAATCTCACCATTGCAAAAAATCCTTATATAGCATCTGGTCTAAAACTCCAGGTGGACATAAAGCCAGATGATGGAAAGCTATGGATAATCGGTATCCACGGGAAAAACAGAATCGGCATGCTTAAATTGATCCCCAGTTTCTATACTGGCGCAATTACAGCCAAACCCGAAATTTTCATGCGATGTTGCAATAAAATCATTATAAGCTCGCAAAAATCATGGAAAATAGAATTTGACGGCGATCCGAAGGGATACCTTCCTATTCACGTTGAAATACTGCCCAAAGCCCTAAGACTGGTGGGTAACGCTCATGAATGAATATGAACTCATACGCAAGATTGCGTCTAAGTTCCCAAGAGCCAAAAATCAGGGAAATAAAATATTTGGCTGTGATGCTGAATTGCTTAAAATAGATAACCAATGGTGGGGCCTGACAATTGATGAGTTTTCACCAGAAGAAGATTTATTCACCAGCGAATCCCCTGAAGTTCTTGGCGCGAATTTGGCTGTTGCAACGTTAAGCGATCTCATGGCAGCTCGAGCCAAGCCGGAATTTTTCTTACAAGCTCTATCACTACCCAGAAATGTTGAAACATCCTTTATTCAGGGAATCACATCCGGAATCCGGCAAGTGCTTAGCGAAGCAGGTTGTTTTTTGTGCGGTGGGGACACGGGGAATTCTGAATCCTGGCGTTTTTGTGGTTTTGCCATGGGCAAAATTGTAGATAACAAACCATTGACCCATCGTCTTTTCAAAACAACTCAATCGCTTTGGGTGACGGGGACTCTTGGAGATGCTAATTTTGCAGCCTTGCAAAAGACACCGACACCGCGGTTTGAATCTAGGATGAAGGAGGTTAAATTTATCTGGAAATATGGCACCGCTTGTATCGATACAAGCGGCGGTCTCATGGATGCGCTTTGGATATTGCATACTCAAAATCCCTTTTTGCGTTTTGAAATTGATCTCGATGCGATACCAATAGCAGCCGGGATCAGTGATTTTTCAAATACGGCTAATATTCCCAGAGAAGCCTTTTTCCTGGGAGGTGCGGGCGAATACGAACTTCTATTTGCGACATCTGCTCATTTAAATAAAAATATATTGGATGAACTGCGCACTTCAAATATCACTAAAATTGGAACATCGAAGCCGCGATCCAAGCCGGGAGTATTTTTTATCCGTAATGAGAAAATAATAGGGAAAATGAAAACTGCTCCACCCTGCCCACGCAAAGCAAAAAATGTCGCCGAGCATATTCAAGAGGTATTAAGTATGGCTCAAAATATATTCCCCACAGTTTGATGAACATATGATAAACCATGTCTGAAGATATTCTATTTAATCCGCTGCCACTGCGGAGGATAACCCTTAAAAACCGAATTATCCGTTCTGCTACCTATGAAGGACTGGGTGATGAAAGCGGTATCCCTTGCCAGGAATTGGCTGACCTCTATTGCCGGCTGGCACTGGGAGGTGTTGGTGCACTGATCACCGGGGTCGTCTTTATTTCCTGGGAAGGCCGTGCCATGCAGCCACGCCAATGCGGCATTGATTCTGACAACAAAATAGAAGCTTGGAGGCGTATCATCGATAGAGTGCGCAAGGCCGAAACAGGTGTAAAACTCTTCATGCAACTTGCTCACACTGGAAGGCAAACCCGACGCGAAGTTACTGGTCGAGCTGTTTTAGGGGTCTCCTCAAAAGCATGTACATATTTTCGCCAGACTGTTCGTGTTTTGAGAGATGAGGATATCTCGAAAATCATCAGAGAGTTTGCCAGAGGAGCTTCCCGGGCCC
>JAPLUS010000291.1 GCA_026397495.1 Candidatus Zixiibacteriota bacterium
TATCCCCCTCTATAATTTCAATGGAATCTTCTATTCCGGCCAGATTTATTCTGCGTCCGGTGGAAAAGTTGTCCAATATTCTGACTTTTTCCCCCATTTTGAATAATCTATGAGCGATATTGCTCCCGATAAATCCGGCTCCGCCCGTTATCAGGTATTTCATTCTATTTCCTCAAAATTATTGTATTCTGATAATATTATCGGCCGATACTGATTTTTCTACGACCATCAGTGCAAGAATAGTTTGGGTTTTCGCCTAAAAATTCTATCAGCTTTTTCCCAATCATCGGTTCGTCCAATGTCCAGCCACCGCCCGCGAAAATGGTAGGTCAGTGGATTTTGTCCCAATTTTATTAGGCGCTTGACCAATTCAGGGAAATCAAATTTCCGATCAGGTATATAGTTGAGTATTTTTCGATTGAAAGCATATATCCCCATTGAGACAGAATAATCCATTGAAGGTTTTTCCAGATATTTGATAATTTTGTGATTTTTTTCGGAAATTACCCCAAAATCGGCCTTGATCGAACGCCGAAATACTGCCACCGTTGCCATCGGCTGATATTTTAGATGCGCCGTCATAAAACTGTGAAATGGCAAATCAGTCAGGAGGTCACCATTCAGAACCAAAAAGTTATCATCAAGCCGCTTGATTTTTTTGAGCGGCCCGGCGGTTCCCAGAGGCTTTGCCTCTTGTGAATAATGCACCTTCAGCCCCAGTTGTTTGCCATCGCCCAAGATCATCTTTATTAATTCTGCTTGATGACCCACAGCCAGGATAGCTTCCTTGATGCCGGATTTAGCCAACTGGCGCAAGAGGATTTCTATAATAGGAACATTTCCCACCGGCC
The DNA here is from genome assembly GCA_026397495.1 of Candidatus Zixiibacteriota bacterium. GTDB lineage: Bacteria > Zixibacteria > MSB-5A5 > GN15 > PGXB01 > JAPLUS01. Next base: position 852 of record JAPLUS010000291.1, read on the forward strand.
AAAGGGGTTTAGGCAGTATCTTGGTATAAGGGAGAAGACGTCGCCCCTCGCCACCCGCCAGTATGACCGCTTGCTTAATGGCTATTGCACTATGGCTCAACGCTGGTAATCCTCTTTTTTGTATAAAGCAATATTGTCTTCGTAAAACCTGATAGTTTTTTTAAGGCCATCCTTAAATCTGCATTTTCCTTTGTATCCGATCGATTTTGCGGCCCATTGACTATTGCCGCATAATCTCTGTACTTCCGATTTGACCGGTCTTATACGCCGGCCATCTCTTCTAATATCCAGTTTTTTACCTAGAATATCGGCCACCAGGGAGACCATTTCTTCGACGGAGTAATCCTTACCTGATGCTAAATTGAAAGTCTTTCCGTCCGTTCCTTTGTGAAAGCAGGCGCTTATCATTCCCTCGATAATATCATCAACATAGTTCATATCCCGCCGGGTTTCTATATTGCCGAGCTTGATAATATTCCCCTTGAGCGCCTGCAAAGTGATGGTTGGTATGATAGCCCGCGCTGATTGACGGGGGCCATAGCAATTAAATGGTCTGACAATAACGGTCGGCAAGCCGAAACTAAGATGAAATGATTCTACCATTTTGTCGGCGGCGATTTTCGAAGCGGCGTAGGGAGATTGAGCAACCTGCGGATGTTTTTCATCGATTGGGATATATTGAGCCGTGCCATAGACTTCAGAGGTTGAAACATGAAGGAATTTCTTAGCCCGCCACAGGCGGGCGGCCTGGAGTATGTTGGCTGTACCCAAACTGTTGACTATTAAAAAATCCCGGGGAGCGAGGTAGGAATAAGGAATAGCGATTTGGGCGGCCAGATGAAAAATATATTCATTTTTGGCGACGGCGGCCAGGCAAATATCTACATCGCGACTATCACCATAGACAATCTTCACTCTTTTCTTAATACTTTGAGGAAGGAATTCCAGCCAGCCGGCCTTCCCGTTAGATGTATACCTAACCAATGCTGTAACAATAGCCTGCCGTTCTATCAGCGTTTCAACTAAATGTGAGCCGATAAAGCCGCCCGCTCCCGTAACCAGAATTCTTTTATTTGTTGGTGAATTCATTTTTCCTAAAAAGGAATATATAATAATATCAGCCTATAATCAAAATCTTTTTCGCATATATGGTTAGAACCTCCAAGACGCGGGGAGGGAGTTGCTTTTCAAGTTTTTATATTGCGACTCCAAATTGGTCATCTTAGATTAATGAAAAATTTTATGGAGAAGAAAGGAATGGCATAGAATATGTCTGATTTTGACTATATCTGCGCGCGGCAAATTCTTGATTCACGGGGAACACCGACCGTGGAAGTTGATGTGGTTTTGGCTGATGGTTCTCTTGGTCGGGCGGCCGTGCCATCGGGAGCCTCGACTGGTTCCCATGAAGCGGTTGAACTTCGCGACGGTGATGCTAAACTCTATTTCGGCAAATCGGTTCTAAAAGCGGTCGGTTATGTCAATGAAAAGATTGCCCCGGCTCTTTTGGCCAACAATATCGACCCTTATGATCAAGTAGCTCTTGATAATTTTCTTATCAAGCTGGATGGAACGGAAAATAAATCGGCGCTCGGCGCCAATGCCATTTTGGGCGTTTCTTTGGCTTCAGCCAAAGCGGCGGCACAATCAGTCGGACGATATCTCTATGAATATATCGGCGGCGCTAATTGCAAACTTCTGCCGGTGCCGATGATGAATATCTTAAATGGGGGAAAACACGCCGACAATAATGTTGATCTCCAGGAATTTATGATCATGCCGGTCGGGGCAAAATCATTTGCTAAAGCACTTCAAATCGGAGCAGAAGTTTTTGGAAATCTTAAGAAAGTGCTCAAAGGAAAAGGTTATAATACCTCGGTCGGCGATGAGGGCGGGTTTGCACCGGATTTAAAATCCAATGAAGAAGCCCTTGAGGTCATTCTTGAAGCCATTGTCAAAGCCGGTTATAAACCAGGGAGAGATGTTCTTTTAGCCCTTGATCCGGCTTCATCGGAGTTTTATGATTCCAAGAAAAAAATCTATCATCTTAAAGGGGAAGGGAAAAAGTTCTCATCCGAACAAATGATTGACTTCTATGAGGGGCTAATTAGGAAATATCCCATAATATCAATTGAGGATGGATTGGCTGAGGATGATTGGGAGGGGTGGAAATTGATGACTCATAAATTGGGGAAGAGCGTTCAGATAGTTGGTGACGATATCTATGTTACTAATCCTAAACGTCTGGAGCGCGGTATAAAGGAGAAGACCTCCAATTCCATCCTTATTAAATTAAATCAGATTGGGACTCTTACAGAAACGCTTGATACAATTGAAATGGCCAAGAAAGCCGGATTCACGGCCGTCGTATCGCATCGTAGCGGCGAGACCGAGGATAGCACTATTGCCGATGTCGTTGTTGCCACCGGTACCGGACAGATTAAGACGGGCTCCGTCTGCCGCACCGACCGAATATGCAAGTACAATCAATTACTTCGGATTGAAGAATCAATCGGCGCTGGCGCCCAGTATCTTGGGCGGGAAGTATTCTATAATTTGCGATAATATCCAAAGGCTGGATCGGTTATACTCGACCCGGCCTTTCATTTGTTTTTGGTTGTAGGTCGGGTTTTGAAGCGGTGAACGAAGTGAACGAGTGAGAAACCCGACAAATGGATTTGATATGAAATCATATTGTGCGCGGCAGACTTTAGGGCTTGTTGAAAAAGTGTATGTTATGGAAAAAAGCCTTATGTATGTTCCACTCAATATCCAAATCTGTCATTGTTGCTCTTTTCCTGTCTTTCCCCGCCGCGGCGGGGAATCCAGAATTCATTGATTATTCAGCACTTACGGAACTTTTTCTGGATCCCCGATCAAGGAGGCTGTGTCATAATTAGCATATGTTAGAATTTTAGGGCTTAAAGAGTCATGCAATTTATTCATTTTTGTTAAATATTTAAGCGTCCAATTAAATTTTTGTTTTCGGGCCGATTTTGTCCTCAGTTATTGGGCCAAA
>JAPLUS010000148.1 GCA_026397495.1 Candidatus Zixiibacteriota bacterium
CCTGACATTGCCATGGAGGTTGACCTGATAGAAGAGATTGCCAGAATCGAGGGGTATGACAAAATTCCAACAGCCGATCGCAATCTTGGTTCGTTATTTACCCCTGAGCATTCGGATGATTTATTCCGCCAGTCGGCAAAAGAGACTATAACGGCGCAGGGCTTTGATGAGATATATGGTTCCGGATTGGCCGATCCAAGATTACTCTCGAAAATAATTGGAGAGAAAAAACAATTGAAAATTCTAAATCCTATTGCTGAAGACCTTTCCGTTATGCAGGGAACCCTTCTTTATTCTTTGCTTAGAGCTATCTCGCATAACCTTTCCCGCCGGAATCTCGATATGCGGCTTTTTGAAATTGGCAAGTCATTTATTCCACCCAATGATATATCCGGGGAGCTGCGAAATCTTCAGGAAGTTGAAGAAATCGGCATTATCCTGTCAGGGAAATCTGATGACGAGTGGTACGGCAGGGGGCGACCCCATGATTTCTATGAACTGAAGGGTGTCATAGATAATTTACTCGAAGCCAATCGTATCTCGGCCATAAAATATATCTCCACCGGATTATCAGCTTTTGCCGATGGATATGCCTTTCAACTGATGTTGAATAATGCGATGATTGGATATGCCGGGGAAGTGCTGCCCAGTATTGCTCGAGCTTTTGATATCAAACAGCCGGTCTTTGCGGCCATTCTAAATTTTGAAGAATTGATAAAGAACCAACAGCCGGAAAAGCTGTACGAATCATTGCCCCGTTTCCCAGCGGCCCCGAGGGACCTATCCATTATTGTGGACGAGTCAATTAAGGTAGGCGATATTCTGGAAGCTATCAGAAAAACCGGTGGTTCGCTTTTGGAAAAGGTTAAGCTTTTTGACCTTTATAAGGGTAGTCAAATAGGAGAAAGAAAAAAATCATTGGCTTTTTCAATAACTTACCGCTCCTCGGAACGAAGCCTTGAGGGAGGAGAAGTTATTGAATTGCATAATAAAATATCAGATTGCTTAGTGAAACGATTTAAGGCTGAAGTGAGAGAAGGTTAAATCATATGGAGACATTTGAAAAGCTTGAGGAAAAAATAAATCAAGCTCTGAGTATTATAGAAAAATTGACTGTGGATAACAAGAATCTCAGAAGTGCAAATGATCATTTGAAAAAAGAATTGGAAGAGGTAACATCAAAATTGGCCGGACTGGAGAAGCTTGAAGTAGAACGCGCCGATAAGATGAAGTCCAAGCTAAACAACATCTTAAACAAATTAGGGGCATTGGAGCAAGTATAGGTCTAATATCTTCTTGACAGCAGATTAAGTAAGTATTAAGATAATAGTATTGTCAATAGATGTAAGAAGATAGAGAGAGAACACTTAGAAGAAATAAAGTCCTATTGATGCCTGATATTTCGGATAAAAAACAGACTGTCAAAGTAGTAATCTTTGGTGAAGAATATCCCATACGGGGATTTGCTGATCCTGAATATATTTTGCGTGTGGCTGACTATGTTGATAAGAAAATGCGTAAAATAGCATCTAAATCCAAGAATAAATCACCCGACAAATTGGCTGTTCTAACCGCCCTGAATATAGCCGGGGAATTGTTGGATATTGAGGATCAAAAATCCAGTGACCTTTCCAGCGCGGAAGATAAAGCCAGGAATATTCTTGAACTCTTAGACAGCAAGCTTCCGGCATCTGACACCGATTAGTAACTTCCTTAGTTTCTCTATTTACTATCTTCTCTCATTTAGATTGAACTTTTAGATAGATTGCCCCCTTGATTTGGGGGAGAGGAGGACCAATGAATGGCGCTTTTTTGATTGTTGTTTTTACGGTTCTCGGCGCTGCCATCGGCTTTGGGATTGCTTGGTTCATTATGCGTCGAATTGGCGACACCAAAATCGCCAATGCCGAGGAATTCGCCCGCAAGGTAATTGCCGAAGCGGAAAAAGAGGCGGAAATTAAGAAAAAAGAGGCTTTGCTGGAAGCCAAAGAAGAATGGTATAAAGTAAAATCCAATTTTGAAAGAGAGCTTCAAAATAGAAGAAATGAAATTCAGAAAGTTGAAAGAAGATTATTGGATAAAGAGGGGGGTATTGACAAAAAACTGGAAGCCCTGGCCAGAAGGGAAAAGGATATTCAGAATCGGGAGCGAACTCTTAGTGGTCGTGAAAAGGGAATAACCCTGCGTGAACAGGAGATGGATAAAGCGATTCAAATGCAGAATGAGAAATTGGAGAGAATCGCTCAGATGACCGCCGAAGAGGCTAAGAGAGAACTCAAGGGGAATTTGTTGGCGGAGGCCAAAGTTGAGGCGGCGGCCGCGATAAAGGAGATTAAGGAAAATGCTGAGAGGAATGCCGAAAAAGAGGCTCGCGAAGTTATAATTTCAGCTATCTACCGTTGTGCCGCCGATCATACTGTCGAATCCACGGTCTCCGTTGTAAATCTTCCCAATGAAGAGATGAAGGGGCGCATTATTGGCCGGGAAGGCCGCAATATCCGTTCCTTTGAGACCGCCACTGGTATTGATGTCATAGTTGATGATACCCCCGAGGCAGTTATTCTCTCCGGTTATGATCCGGTTAGGCGCGAGGTAGCGCGAATGGCCTTGGAAAAGCTGATTACTGATGGCCGGATTCACCCGACCCGGATTGAAGAGGTGGTGGAAAAAAGCCAGAAAGAAATGGAAATGATAATAAGGGAAACCGGCGAGCAGGCTTGTTTTGATGTTGGCGTGCAAGGATTGCATTTGGATATAATTAAACTCCTAGGCAAGCTTCGTTACCGCACCTCCTATGGTCAGAACGTTCTTCAGCATTCGAAAGAAGTTGCTATCTTGGCCGGACTAATGGCCGCCGAGCTGGGTCTTGACCCTAATATTGCCAAGCGGGGCGGACTGCTTCATGATATCGGCAAAGCTATAGATCGAGAGACAGAGGGGACGCATACGGAAATTGGCGCCAATTTCCTGAGTCGTTTAGGGGAAAGCCCGATAAGGTAAAAGCAACCGTCGAGCCAACGGGTCCCTGCGTTTGGTTAAGGGTTATGGTTTGAGTCGAAGC
>JAPLUS010000226.1 GCA_026397495.1 Candidatus Zixiibacteriota bacterium
GATATTATTTAGTCATCGTCGTCAATGGCCAATTCATTGCGAACTGATTTCCGCGGAGGATAGACCACCTCAATCGCACAGCCGGCTATTTCCTTAAGTCTTTCAATAGCCCCGTCTATAAGAAAATCGGGGGTGGAAGCTCCCGCCGACAACCCAACCACTTCGATATTGGCACCATGGGCAGAAAACCATTCCGATTTGATATCTCTGGCATTATCTATGAGATAGGCGCGACCACAAATGGCTTTGGAAATTTGAGCCAACCGTTTGGAATTGGCTGATGATTCCGAACCAACCACCAGCATCAAATCAACCCATGGAGCCAGATCCATTATCGCCACCTGACGTTGATTAGTGGCGTTGCAGATAGTATTGAATAGCTCAATTTGAGGATACTTTTTTTTGGCCTCGCGTTCAATTTCCACAAATCCGGAGACACGGGCGGTAGTCTGGGAAGTGAGAGCCAGTTTTCCCTCAATCGGTCCCAAAGCTCTTAGAGCTTCAATATTGGGAACCACCGTAACCCGGTCGGGGGCATGTCCAACAATGCCGAGGGTTTCATCATGAGCATTATCTCCAAAATGCAAAATGTGATAGCCATTCTCCGCCAATCTTTTTACTATCTTATGAATACGGATCACAAGCGGACAGGTGGCATCCACCACTGCTAATCCTCGGATTTCCGCCTCTTTGAAAACCTCCGGCGAAGCGCCATGGGCCGGTATGACGACGGTTCCGCCATCTATATCGGCAATATGAATTGATTGTCCAATGCCCGCCTGTTTAAACTTTTCCACAATGGCCTCATTATGGACAATTTCCTTGAGAATGGTAACCTTGCCATATCTGGCCACGGTCTCCTCGGTCAAAGAAATGGCTCTTTTGACCCCCATGCAAAAACCATAATAATCGGCCAGGATGATTTTTTTCAACCTATTCCCTTTATTCAATATTAACTCTCCACAAAATATTTGCTTTATACCAGTCTTGTTACATTCACCTTACTTAAAAACAGATACGAAATTTTCCAAGAAATATTTGGTGAGCGTAAGATCATCATGCAACTCCGTATGAAAAGAACTAACCAGACAATTCTGGTGTGAAAGTAATGTGGGCGAACCCCGATACTGCGCCAGAACTTTAATATTATTCCCATAATTTTTCACAATCGGCGCACGGATAAAGGAAACTTCCAAGGGAACCATTTTGCCATTGAGATTGGCCTCTATTATTGAATAGAAAGAATGAACCTGTCGGCCATAGGCATTACGAACCACTGATATATCTATTATCCCAAGCGTCTGAATCTGCGGGTCGTTTACTTGGCGTGCCAACATAATCAGTCCCGCGCAGGTTCCCCATACGGCTTTATGAGCGGAGAATTCAGCCAGCTTTCCTCTGATATCGAAGCGGTCGATCAGTAAGTTCAAAGTGGTTGATTCACCCCCGGGTATAATGAGGCCATCAAGACCGGAGAGATCATCTTTCTGGCGCACCTCTCGGGGGGATACTTTCAGAGCGGACAGCCGAAATAAATGTCTTTCAAAATCGCCTTGCAAGGCCAAAACACCTACATTCAATCTTGAAAACATAGATTTGGATAGAAGCCTTTGTTGAATAGGGCTATCGAATTTGCAGGAGGTCTTCCCGGGGAATACCGGCAGCCGACATCCCTTTCATTGCTTCACCCAAACCGCGGCTACACTCGGCAACTATCTTGGGATCATTAAACTGTGCCGTCGCCGTAACGATGGCCGTGGCCCTCTTCTCTGGGTTCGATGATTTGAAAATGCCGCTACCGACAAAGACGGCCTCGGCTCCCAATTTCATTACCAAAGCGGCGTCGGCCGGTGTCGCCACCCCGCCGGCGGCAAAATTCGGCACCGGCAATTTCCCTGTTTTGGCAACCAATTGGACAAGCGACAGAGGCGCCGCCAATTCTTTGGCCACACCATTGATTTCCTCCGGGGACATTACCGTCAACTGTTTCATAGCGGCGTTTATTTCCCGCAGGTGCTTGACGGCTTCGGAGATATCACCGGTACCAGCTTCTCCCTTAGTTCTGATCATAGCCGCCCCTTCAGAAATTCTTCGAAGAGCTTCACCCAAATTGCGACAGCCGCAGACAAAAGGAACCCGGAAACGCCATTTATCTATATGATACTTATAGTCGGCAGGTGTTAGTACCTCTGATTCGTCAATAAAATCAACTTCGAGGGCTTGCAGTATTTCGGCTTCGGCAAAATGACCGATACGGCATTTCGCCATCACCGGTATGGTTACCGTTTTCTGTATCGCCTCGATGATTTGCGGGTCGGCCATACGGGCGACTCCCCCCTCGGCGCGAATATCAGCCGGGACTCGTTCCAATGCCATTACGGCTACAGCACCGGCCTGCTCGGCGATTTTGGCCTGTTCAGCATTGACGACATCCATAATAACGCCACCCTTTAGCATTTCTGCCAATCCGACTCGAATCTTATAATCTTTATCTGCCAGATTCATAATATCAACCCCTCCGATAATTACCATTGGTCAATAAGGCCATAATAAATTAGCAGGCATACACAACCATCAGCCTTTTTAAATATAATTATTGGGAGCCAAAATGCAACTCCTATATCAACCCTTTCAAGTATAAAAAAACCCCCGAAACCATAGGCTATTTCGAGGGGACAATTACGGAAAAATAAAGTTACAAATCTGGAACAAAATCCCTTTTTTAGGATTGCTTGAAAACAGTCTTATATTTTGCAAAATTGGCTGCTGCCAGAGTTTTACGAAAACCATTCTGCTGTCTAATCCAGAAATCCCTCATTTTGCATCCTTTGTAATGCTCACATTCGCATTTATCGCCTTCACAGCAGAGATTTAGGCAAATAGGACCTTCCATCGCCTCGATCACATTTAGAAAGGAGACATCTTTTGGCGGACGAGCCAGCCTGTACCCTCCCGTGACCCCCTGGTATGAAGCTAATATTCCCGCCCAGGTTAAATCCTTCAATATTTTAGCCAAGAATTCTCTCGGTATTTTCTGAGATTTCGCCACTGTGCCTATCGACGCCAGTTTTCCTTTGGGCAAGCCGGCGAAATGCATGACGGCTCGCAAGGCATAATCGGCTTTTCGCGAGAGTTGCATCTTTCACTCCTTATCAAATCTGATTAACAGTTTATTTTCTATCTTATATACGTAAGAAGTTGGACAATATGGATAAATTTTGCCATTATTTCAAGTTTTTTTCCGGATAATTAATAAATATAATAATCAGGCCTTAATTCGGCGGTGCAAGGCGGAGGGAATTACCAAAATATAGTCCCTGGCTTATTCGGATACTTCTCTAATGATAAGATTGATATTGCGCTTCTTTAGCTGAGTGATAAAAAGCTGTGGATCTACCGCCAACTCCTGGGGAATAACCCCTCTTTTATCTATTTTCCCGGAACAAACCATCCAAGCTATTATCGCCACCGGGAAGGCAGTACAACGCATCATCGAGGTCAAACCGCTCCTATTATCCTGTTTATCGATAATTTCATATTCCAGTTTCTTTGGTTGGCGATCCTTTATACCCTCGAAAGTTAGTCTAACCAGTACCAAATCCGGTTCATTAAAAGTAAGGTTCTTTTCGAGAACCTTTTTAAATACCTCCCTTGGCTCGACTACCATATCCCCCATTCTGATTTGACTGCGTGAACCAAGCCCTATTTCCAGCATCGGTTTAAAAATCTGACAATGTCCCGGATAGCGAATAGTTTTGTAATCAAGAAAATCCATAACTCCGCGATAAGTTTGAGGAAGGGTCGAAGTTCCCCCTGATGTATAAAATGCCTCCAGTTCGCCGATGCCATCAAACTCCAGTTTTTCCAGACCGCTCATCGGATTGACCGTTTTGGGTTCTCCCTTCTCCAAGATTATTACCGGTTCCCAGTATTCATTGATTAACCCCTCAGCGGAAAAAACCATTTGGTAATTAAGGGGTGGGCGAGGGTTCTGCGGCAAACCGCCTACTCGAATCCTAAGAGAATCTACTTTGTCGAATTCCTTTATACCGGCGGCAGCAAGGACTGAGACCATTCCCGGCGCCAGACCACAATCCGGTATAACGGTAACGTCGGCTTGCGCAGCGGCGATATTCATCTCAAACTGAAGATGGACAACATCGTTATTACCCCCCAAATCAAAGAAATGGGTCTTGGACTTGATGGCGGCACGGGTAAGGCCCTCATTAAATTTGTAAGGCACGGCTGAAATACAGGCATCATATTCTTTGAGAATATGGATCAGACCATCTTCATCGGCGGCATCGATTTCCCCCGCAGTAGTAATTTCATTTCCATATTTTTTGGCGACTTCGTTAGCCGAGTCGGCATTAAGATCAAAAAGGCCGACCTTCTTAACCCCCTCGGCGCGGCTTAGGTCATAAATGACCGCTCGCCCCATCAAACCTGAACCGATAACTGCTATTTTCATAATACCTTAAATATAACTTGTAGCTTTACAAAATACTAATAAAGTGATTTAAAATATCAAAGCAAATACTTGGGAGGAGCAAGAAGAAAAAGGCAATTAAAGGCCAGCCATTTACAAATTTAAGCCAGCTAGTCCCAAACCCATGCTATACTGTTGGCCGGCGCTATTGCCCAGGAATCGAAATTGGAATTCCCCTTTTAAGACAAGTCTTTTTATTCTCAGAGTTATAGAGGGAGTGA
>JAPLUS010000247.1 GCA_026397495.1 Candidatus Zixiibacteriota bacterium
GCCCAATAACTGAGGACAAAATCGGCCCGAAAACAAAAATTTAATTGGACGCTTAAATATTTAACAAAAATGAATAAATTGCATGACTCTTTAAGCCCTAAAATTCTAACATATGCTAATTATGACACAGCCTCCTTAATCCAGCATCCAGGCAAATTGGCACGAGCACAGGGCTCGTGCCCTACTTTTTTAATTGACGGATGTGGGTTTGATGAATCAAACCCCTACAGAACATAAACCATTTTGCGCTTCGCGCAATGTCAGGACCCTAAGGGGTAGCTGATCTACTCGCCACGACAAGCCGCGCATAGAGCGCAAAAAGTGATTCAATTATTCCCCTCATTATTGACTCTCATATATTATATTTAATTTATGGAACTCTTTGAGAAAGAAAATGAGAATCACAATGGCGGCGACCAGATTGATCTGACGGCTCCTCTGGCCGATCGGATGCGGCCGCGAGCATTTGACCAATTTGTCGGGCAAGAAAAACTGGTTGGGAAAGATACCCCGCTGCGCCGCGCTATTGAACAGGATAGAGTCGGATCGGTAATATTCTGGGGCCCTCCCGGTTCCGGCAAGACCACTCTGGGGGAGCTTATTGCCAATGCCACCAAAGGACAATTTGTTCCCTTTTCCGCAGTCGTTTCCGGAATCAAGGAAATCAAGGAAGTTATCTCCAAAGCCCGTAACTATCGTCAAATGTCGGGGCGGAAGACTTATATATTTATCGATGAAATTCATCGTTTCAATAAAGCTCAGCAAGATGCTTTCTTACCGTATGTCGAAAAAGGGGATATTGTCCTGATTGGCGCCACTACGGAAAATCCATCGTTCGAGGTGATCTCCGCGCTCCTTTCAAGGGTAAAAGTATATGTCTTAGAAAGATTATCGGAAGATGACATTAAGAGGATAATCAATAATGCTCTTTCTGATGGCAAATACGGTCTGGCCGGAATGAAAATCACGATGGATAAGGAAGCGATTGATTTTGTCGCTTCGGCCGCCGATGGGGACGCCCGTCGCGCTCTAAATCTTCTTGAAGCCGCCGCCGAGGATACTGATATCGGCGGTCATATTACCGCCCAGAAAGTAGTGGAAATTCATCAAAAAGGGACCGCACTCTATGACAAAACCGGCGAGGAGCATTATAATCTGATTTCGGCCCTGCATAAGGCGGTCCGGGGCGGCGATCCCGATGCTTCACTCTATTGGCTGGCGCGGATGCTTGATGCCGGCGAAGATAGACTCTTTATCGCCCGAAGATTAATACGGATGGCCGTCGAAGATATCGGCCTGGCCGATACCAATGCTTTGACCGTGACCCTTAATGCCCGCGATACTTATCATTTCCTTGGCTCTCCCGAAGGAGAACAGGCCCTGGCGCAGGCGATTATTTATTTGGCCTGTGCACCCAAATCCAATAAGGCCTATATCGCTTTTGAGAGCGCCATGCGCGATGCTTCCGAAAAGGGATCACTTCCGGTGCCGCTCTGGATTCGAAATGCACCTACTTCCCTGATGAAAGCTCTAAATTATGGCAAAGGGTATAAGTATGCCCATGATTATGAGGGTGCTCTTACCGATCAGGAATATTTCCCCGAAGAGCTATCGGGGGCCATTTATTATAGTCCCGGTAAAGCAGGCCGCGAGATTAAGCTGGCCGAATATCTGGAAAAATACCGTGAGTACCGCCGCCAACTAATGAATAAAGATAAAAAAAGCTGACTTAGATTTTTGTGAAGGTAAATTTATCCTTTGGTTAAGCGGTATCACTTTTTGGGGGCATCGGATAATAGTTGCCATAAATGATGTTATTTTAATAATATGTGCCTTGACAAATTGAGCTTAATTCTGCAAATATGGAGATATAATAAATAAACGGGATTCGGCGATCATTTTTGTTTCGACTTCAATTGTGAGTAGATTAGCCGATATATGTGTAGAATATATCGGATTGCTTTTGGCTGGATAAACAATGGAATTTCGCATATTTTTATAGAAGAATGAGGTTTGGGCGTAGGAAATATACGGTTAACCACATGCCTTTCATAAATCTATTGAAAAGGTGACATTATGGCTATAGAAGAAATTTTCGCTAATCCGACGGTACAGCAAGTCATATTTCAGATTAAATTCCCGAATCTATTCTTTATGGAGAATAAAATCGGGGAGTTCCAAGTCAAAATTATGGAAAAGTTCCCCCAATCTGCTCTTCTTTTTAGGCGCCAATTGGTGTTCGCAAATGTTGGCTCCGGCATCAGGATAGAAAACCCACCGGAAGATAATAATAAAGAGCTACAATTGAAAATCTGGCAATTCATGTCCCCAGATAACGTCGAATTGAATGTTACAACGGATTCATTGGATATAGGATCAAAGCATCATAAGACATATAATCTTGGGACCGGGGATAAGTTTCGGGACATCATTGAATATGTTGTTGGTCGCTTTCTAGATGTAACTCAAATACCTAATATCATGCGGATTGGATTGCGATATATTGATATTTGCCCTATTCCAGGAAAAAACAATGATGCTTTCCTGTCATATTATAATTCGGCATTTCCTCTGAATAGATTCCCAATCGAGAATGCTACGGAAATGCATTACATGACCGTAGTACGAAGAGACGCATATTCCCTGCGATACATAGAATCTTTTCCAGCCGAACCCGGCAAAGAGTCTTTGACACTCGATTTTGATGGCTTTGCTGAAAATATACCTTCTAGTCAATATTTGGAACACACTGACAGACTTCATGACCTGATTTCAGATGAATATGAGGCGTCAATAAAGGAAGCGTTAAGAAAATTAATGCGTAGACCGAAAGGGGCTAATGATGGGCAGTAAATCAAAATCCTTTTTTGAAGATAAGGGCACGGGGAGCCACGCTAGGCCCGGTGAACCAATCATTATTACGTACCATTTTGATAGGTATGAGATAAAAGTGCAATTAGGTTCCGCCAATGAATTCTTAGGTATTATTGAAGTCAAAGTCAATAAGGAATTTCTTGACTATATGCAGAAGATTTCACGCAAAGGCTTCCATGATGTCGAGGAGTTTTATAAGGATTAAATTTAGCAGCATATGTTCTATCTGGACAAACTCGACAAGGAATATAGATTTGGTGATATAATAAGAGGTTTTGCATTAGCCGAAGCGACTATAGAGTCACCTCCCAATAATCGGAAATTCTGTGTTGATATCACATCTCCGGAATTTTGCGTAATCCTTACGCCATGTTGCTCAATAGGAGATAAGGTTATAGCATTAACTCCTCTGGATCACGTTAAGAACAGTTTTTTTAGCAATCCATATTTTGCCGGCGATTTAACAAATATTAATCGCAGAATGCTACCTGAGGAGGCATTTCCCCCTGCAGGGTGGGAAAAACTCAATCCGGAAGACAGAAGGAAAAGGGTGGAGGAAGGTTCTACCCATGCTTGCCTTGAATATTTCATATTTGCAGACCATGAGTTGCTTCCGAAATATATTGTGGACAGAAGAGATGGCAAAATCGAAACAAATCACTATATGATCGATTTTCGCAAGATATATAGGGTAAATTGCAGCAAAATCATAAATGCCAAGAATGCACCATCCGAGTTAAAAGTACTTCAGTTAACTATAGGTACTCGGTCAGAGCTCCGAGATAAGATGGCCTTTTATTTCTCTAGACCAGCCGAGGAAGACATGAGTTTCAATGTGTAATTCCGGTAGTCATTTGTATGCGCAGTTTTAAACTGCCACGAGGCTTTTCTCAAAGGTAATGGCGCCTAATATTGAATCTACGTAGAAATAATTATCGGGGGAAAAAGGAGCATAGAAAAGGCCGATTTCCTGCGGCTTCAGGTTCTGTTTGTCGCCGGTGTAGTTATTATCGCGAGAGAGGGACTCCCGGTAAACAATGATTTCTGCCAGTGTTAACGCTTCACCTGGCGACAGCGTCACCGGCAGGAAGCGATCATCGATAT
>JAPLUS010000079.1 GCA_026397495.1 Candidatus Zixiibacteriota bacterium
GAGTACCGCATCGATCGCAATGTGACAACAATTGGTAAGGCAAAATTTGTTCATGTCCACGCCCGCGGTTTCCTCCTGTCCGGAATTCAAGCCAAAATCGTGAAAGAATCAGAGCAGTATACTATTGTCAACTTGGGCCGCCGGGGAAAAACGAAAGTCAATGGCGAAGAAATCAATAGGTACAATTTAAGGAATGGAGATATAATCCAGGTCGGGAAATCGATTTTCCGATTTGTAGAAGGGCAGCAATGAAAATAGCATTTATATCGGATATTCACGGAAATCTGGAAGCCCTTGAGAATGTTTTAAGAGATATTGAAAAAGAAGGAGTGGAAAAAATCCACTTCCTTGGTGATGTTGTCGGCTATGGCTGTAATCCGAATGAATGCGTCAAGCTTGTCGACACTCATTGCGAGGTCAAACTACTGGGCAACCACGATTATGCCACTATGGGATTAGAGTCGACTGACAGTT
Organism: Candidatus Zixiibacteriota bacterium; assembly: GCA_026397495.1. GTDB lineage: Bacteria > Zixibacteria > MSB-5A5 > GN15 > PGXB01 > JAPLUS01. Next base: position 475 of record JAPLUS010000079.1, read on the forward strand.
TCAATCAGTTGGCGCAAACATCAATCAGTTGGACAATCGGCGAGATTACCAAAAAGAGTGTGGCCATTCTGGCCGATTTTGAAATACAATCGGATTTTCTCGATTTCCATCTCGTCCACGCTTCACCAGGGGAATCGGACCGGTGGCACTATATCCTGAATCCGACCCAAGCCCTGCCGCAATTCGACAATTTCACCCAGTCCGTATGTTTTATCGGACACTCCCATATCCCGACCATTTTCAGCCGCAATGGCGACGGCAATGTTACCGCCAGCAATAAAGCCTCGCTTGAATGGTCACCGGACAAAAAATATATAATCAACATTGGTTCCGTTGGCCAGCCGCGAGATAATGATTCTCGGGCCTGTTATCTAATAGCCGATACTGAACTCCGTAGAATCAGCTACCGCCGGGTCGAATACAATATTAGAAAGACCCAAATTAAAATGAAGAAGGCCGACTTACCAAATTTTCTAATAGAAAGATTGGCAACGGGACTCTAAAGGATTAAGGTATGTTCGGGAAATATGCGTCATATATTCTCTGTCTGTTGATTTCTATCTTTATCGTGGCTCTTTATCTGGGAGATTTTTCTCCGATGGTGAGCCTGGAATGGAAGATTCAGGATATTCTATATTCCTTTAGAGGAAAAAGTAACTATTCTTCTGATATAATACTGGTCAATATTGACAGACTAACTCTCCGCCATTTTGGACGCTGGCCATGGCGCCGGGACAAGATTGCCGATCTTTTAGCGGCGGTTGGTTCGGGTCAGCCAAAGACAATCCTGCTCGATGTCCGTCTTGAGCCAAATGCCAATGAAGATACTTCAGGTTATACCGCCATTCTGGCCGGGCAGATGTCGTGGATGAAAAATGTTATTCTTCCATATGAAGTCAGCCGGGCCGAAGTCAGAACCAATCGAATATCCAATCCCAAATATCTCTATAACTCCTCGGTAACGGTCAATAATGATCTGGGAATATTGGACGAAAAAGCGGCTTTGCCGGCACAGAAAGTCTTTCTCCCATCTGAGGAATTGTGTAAATATGCGGCCGGGCTAGGATTCAATTACGATATATATGATAAGGATCGCTGTATCCGATGGGAACCGTTGGTGATGACTTATGAGGGATATTATTATCCTTCGTCAGAGCTATCGGCCGCCGCCAGTTTTATGGGGATTTCAATTTCTGCTATCACCATTCATGGCGGCGATTATATAAAATTGGGAACCAAGAAAATCCCCACCAACGATGCAGGCGAATTACTTATCAACTACAATAAGCCGGGACATTCCTTTCTGCAGGTTTCCGCAGCTGATATACTTAATGAAAATACCAACTTCTCCAATTTTAGGGATAAACTTGTCATCATATCGGTTACCGAAGAACTGATTGCGGAATCCTATAAAACGCCGGTATCGCCTAATCTTCCAGCGGCTGAGAAGACGGCCGATGTTATAGAGAATATAATTCATTCTAATTATATCCGAAGAATTGATTCTTCGCCCGGAACAGATATGCTCATTCTCTTTGCCCTGGGTGGTGTCTTCGCTTTTTTCCTCCCCCGCGTATCATTTGTCTACCGGATGATAATTCTAATTATCTGTATGTTCGTCTTGGCCAATCTCAATTTTATACTTTTTAATTCATTCAGGATATTGATTCCTTCTCTCTATCTCATTCTGGAATTGCTTTGCCTGGTTGTGGCCAGTCCGATTTTGGATAATGAATTTCTGGCCAGATTTTCATTTACCCCTAATGAGAGTTTTTCTAAGCGAAAAATGCTGCGCTTGCCCAAGATTGAACTGGCCGAGGAAAAGACCGCCCGTGACGATAGAGATGAACTATCGGAAATAGGTGAGGAAAATATTGAAACCAGAGTCATAAAACCACCTCAACAGCGCCAAATTCATGCGGAAGCGCCTAAAGAGCAGAGACTCGCCATTGTCGAACCTCGACCTGATGCGGCTACCTATGATGCTACAGCCAAAGCCGAAAAATTAACATTGGCTTCAATAATTAATCAGGAACCTCCGGTTGTACTCCCTTCCAGCAGAGCGATCGAAAAACCGGTTGAAAATATCGCCAGGATGCCTGATCCGGAATACGTATCTCCGGAAGAGACTTCAGTACCGCCCAGAACTCCAACCTTTGGGATTGATGGTCAGCAGATCAAAAATCTTGGCCGGTATAAAGTGATTGATGAACTGGGCAAAGGGGCCATGGGAACAGTTTACAAGGGAGTTGATCCGGCCATTAATCGAAATGTTGCCCTGAAAACCATAAGA
>JAPLUS010000313.1 GCA_026397495.1 Candidatus Zixiibacteriota bacterium
CAGCGAGGCGTCGCATTTCGTCACTAGTTTTCTCTATATATTCCAGCCCAATTGTTTCCAATTCCTCACTGGTATATGGGAGCAGGTGATAGTTGCTCAATAGGAAATCAAAATATTCCCTGCCGGCGGCGAAACTTCCCTGCGGTTTTCTTGAAAGCTTTTCATTAAGGAATTGCAGATAATCATCAAAAGCCTTTAAGGCGAGGGCGCTGGCAGCCCCAACCTCATCTTTCAGATGAGCAATTGCAGGCACGTCCGGAATGACAAGCTCGGCGAAATATTTCTGGCCGGAAATGGTCATCTCACGTGCCATATCCAGCCATATAGATGGGATAGTTTCGGCCGGCATTAGATTTTCTTCGGCCTCAGTCAGAAAGCGGGGAATCTCCCTCAATCGTGAAATCAGAGCCCGGCATCTTTCTTCTATAGGGAGGAATTCTCTCAGAACCAATATGAAACAGGCAAAGATGGCCATATTGGGATAAAGCGAGGGATCTCTCTCAAAGCGGTTGAACATCTCTTCAGTGGCGATCCTTGTCTTGAGATTGCATTGCAGAATTTCGAGATCAAGAAGATTGTCAGAATTAATATTACCGCCGTATTTGAATGCATCCAACAGAGCCAATTGGCTGTGTTGTTTCACCAGATAAGCCTTTCGTGTTTCCTTATCAACCTGGTCCAGGAGGTGATCATATTTATGTATCCCCATAAAGGTAGCGGTAAATGGGGAAAATTCCCATGTCTCCTCAAGGATATTTTCAACCAGGCCTTCGAACGCCTTATCATCATACTGATTCATTATGCTATTTCTTCTTTCTGATTTACCAGATGATTATTTTTTACTTGATCAACAAACGCCTCAAGACGAGTTTCCTCGCCGGTGCCTTGAAGCCCTTCATAACTGATATTCAGCCATGGTATATCGCCCAAATCCTGAGAGATTTTCCAGGATAAGGAAGTAACAATTGTCCCTGGCATACAATTAAAAGGCATACAATTGATAATTCCAGAAGCTCCATGATGAACAAAATCTATGGCTTTGCCGATGGACAGAACCGCCTCTCCCCTCACATCGATCGGCAAGTAGGGAGATGCCAGGCGGAGCACATGGGAGATCGGCTCTTCTCTATCAATAGAAAAATATTTACGGAAGCATTTTATGATTTTGTTTTCTTCAAAGTGTTGAATGTATCCTTGAAGAATAGCTTTAATCAATCCCTTCCTATCCTTTTTCGAGATTGAATTCAGCTTAAAAGTATATGATGTGTAATTAATCCATTCCGCAAAGGTAGCCAGGTTGACTTCCAGACCAAGAGATTCAACTTTGGTAATAAGATGATTATTGGAAAAACGATTGTTCCTTAAATAAATCTCGCCCACCAGTCCAACCACCGGCAGAGCCATAATTCCACGGGGCAGGTTGGCAAATTCATAGGCCGCTTCTTCCGATAACTCCCTTAAACTACCGTCTTTGATGACATATTCTTCCATTTTCCGGAGATACTTATAATAGATCCTCTCGGCGCTCCCCCTTTCCAATTCATAGGGACGCGTCTTAAGCAGTGACTTGATCAAGCAATCAACAAAAACAAGTGCTTGCCAACCAATTTTCCTAAAGGGTTTCCCCTTAAGGTTAAAATTGGCATAAGAAGTTCGGGAATTAGGGGAATATATTGGGAGATCGCCATAACCTAAATCATCAAGCACCATTCGATGGAATTGACTATATAACCCAAAACGGCAGGGACCATCGGCTCCGGGCATAAAGAAAACGGATCGCTCGCGGTCAAACCCGGGTGAGTTTATTTTCCGCAGCATATCGCCGGTGGTCACAACGCATGGGAAGCACTCTTTGCCGGAGGTAAATCTTTTTCCGTACATCAGACTTTCACCATCAGGCTCTTCCATTACTTCCGCCTTTATGCCACATCTTTCAAAAGCTGCCCGAACAGCATAAGCATGATCACACATATTGGGGATAAAGATAGTTCTTTTCATCGGAGAAAGGCTCTGACTGGAGGGACTGAATTCTTTCATAGGCGAATTATACTCGTAAAATCTCAAAGAATCCAGAAAAGCTTCGATTCTTGTGACAGCGCCGGCATCCGCCGAATGCTCATCCAACTCAAGCTGCAGATAGGGCTTGCCGGACATATTTCTGCGGAAAAAATGAGTTATAAAGGAATCGGGACCACAGCCAAAGGAGGTCAAATAAATGGCGTAAAGATTGGGCCAGAAGCTTACGTCCGTAGAGCCAGTACATCGCTGATAAATCTTCCGAATCAAGGTTTAAAGGGAGAAAATCGATGGGGATTGTTTTAATGCCGATTTCTCTGAGTTTATCCGGTATATCCAGTGAAAGACGACGATCAAAGCCATTATACGGACGGCTGATAATGACCAAGCATTTTTCATCTTGCTCCAGTTTTTCCAAAACCTTTTGTCCTTCATTAGCAAGATTTTTCCGGAATAAATCATACGCTTTTATGCCATTTCGGATAGCTTCGCTGGTTTCATCTTCGGATAAATCCATTACTTTAACTAATTGAGCCAACTGATTTATCATTTTAGCATTATCACGTTGTAATTTTATCGGAAAGCCGATGAATTTAACTCCCGCCGCCTCGAAATCAAATTTGACTGCCACCGTATTAGAAATAGATTGAACATAAGGGCAAATATAGCTGCCATATTCATCCATTTCGTCCCCCGTATATTTAATCATTCCGGGAAGAAAAATATAATCAACCTTTTTCTTGATAAGATTATCCAGATGGCCAAATGCCATTTTAACCGGGAAACAGGTCTCGGCGGTGCATTTTTCCAACGCCGATTCAACAATAGTAGGATTGGAGAGGTCGCTATTTATGATTTCGTACCCCAGAGTTTCAAAGAAAGCTTTCCAATAGGGATAATACTCAAAAAAATGCAAAATTCTTGGAATTCCCACTCGTCCTCGAGATGGTTTTTTGCGTTCGACATTCAAATACCGTCTGAAGAGATACTGCTGCCGCAAGTTAAAATAATCGGGAATTAGAACTTTACCTTCCCGACGCTTGATATCATATTTTTCACAGCGACTTCCATAATAGAGAGGCGTTTCTCTTTCAACTTCCACCTTCTTTATCTCACACAGATTAGGGCAATCCCGGCACGGAAAAGTGGTGATGCTATATTTCCGCCGGGAAAGATCAAAACCCTTGAATTTTGAGCCACATTTTTGGTCGGCCTCCATAGCTAAAATGGCCGCCCCGATGGCGCCCGTAATATCATGATGTGGAGGCACAGTAATCCTTCTACCGATTAGCTTTTCAAAGGCGGCTACGACTCCTTTATTCCAAGCCACGCCTCCCTGGAAAAAGATATTCCGGCCGATTTTCCTATCTCCCACCACCTTGGTCAGGTAATTGGACGCAATCGAATAGGCCAGACCGGCGATCAGGTCATTGGTATCGGTTCCTGCCCGCTGATGGCTTATTAAGTCCGATTCCATAAAAACGGTGCATCTTTCGCCGCATCCAACCGGACATTCCGCCTGAAGAGCCCGATCGCCGAATTCCCGTTCAATATTTATATCCAATTTCTCGGCCTGCTCCTGAAGAAAGGAACCGGTGCCGGCGGCGCAGGCCTTATTCATTTCAAAATCGACAATGGTTTTGTTATGAAGAGATATATATTTGGAATCCTGCCCGCCTATTTCAAAGATGGTATCAACGGTAGGATCAATATCAATGGCGGCGGTCGCCTGGGCGGTTATTTCATTTTTGACAATATCGGCGCCGACAAAATCCCCGGTTAAATATCTTCCCGATCCGGTCGTACCAACTCCAACCACCTTTACCTTTCCGCCTACTTCAGTCTCAATCTCTGAGAGCCCTCGGCGGATTGCCTCAATGGGTCGTCCCTCTGTCATAAGGTACCGCCGAGCCACCACATTCTTATTTCTATCAATTAAAACCAAATTGGTCGAAAGCGAGCCGACATCTATTCCCAGATAAACTTCAAGATTGGCAATCTCGCCTCTATATTGGCCGGTGGTGGCCGCATAAAATTTGGAATCAGGATAATCAAAAGTAAGCTTTTCCCGACTTCCCTTGGAGACCTCTTTGAATTTGAGATACCCTGTGATTTTATTAGCATCAATGACTATTGGATTGTTGTTTTTTGTTTCCAAGGCCAAAATAGCTGCTCCAATTGCCCCCATAATATTATGATGCTTGGGAATTATTAGTTCCTCTTTTTCAATTTCAAGAATATCGATAAAAGCTCTAATGACTCCCGGATTGGAGGCCACTCCCCCTTCAAAAGCTATGGGCGACAAGAATTTTTTCCCCCGAGCAATGGCCCCTTTAAAATTGCGGGCAACAGCGTAGCAAAGCCCGGCGACAATTTCATAATCCGGTGTGGCGATTTGTTGCAGATGAATCATATCGGATTTGGCAAAGACCGAGCATCGTCCGGCAATCCGAGGCGGATTTTGAGCCCGCAGCGCCAATTGGCCAAACTCTTCGTCAATTGATATCTTTAATCTCCCTGCCTGCTGATCAAGAAAAGAACCAGTGCCGGCGGCACAGAGATTATTCATACTGAAATCAACAATGGTCTTTTTCTGACTATCCAGTTGCAGGAATTTGGAATCTTCCCCTCCCATCTCAATGACTGTTTTTACCTGTGGCAGAAGGAAATAATTGGCCATCGCCGTGGAGGCGATTTCCCCAAAAAAGAGCCCGCCCAAGATTCCGACTCCGGTTCTGCCGCCAATACCGGTAAAGCCAAGTTTGACCGGCCGGTTCAGATAAGGGGCAAATCCTGAGTCCAGTAATTCCCTCAGGGTTTGATAGGGACGGCCATAAAAGCGTTTATAGGTCGTGGCAATTATATTTTTGTTTTCTTCAAGAACGGCAATTTTTATGGAAACGGAGCCGATATCAATGCCAACAACATATTTTTTTGCAATCATATGATCAATCCTACAGATGATAATAATAACGTTTATAAGGAGTAATCACAATCATATTCCTTGATGTTACAATGCTTTTATATATATTGAGATGTTTTTACTATGCGATTATTAATTCAACGAGTAGACCGAGCTTCGGTCATTATTAATGGCCAGACCACAGCTTCTATTGGTCGCGGTTTTTTGGTACTTTGTGGCTTCAAAAAGGGCGACAGCCCGGCCCATATCCGGAAAATGGCCAATAAATGCCTTAACTTGCGCATATTTGAAGATTCGCAGAGGAAAATGAATTTATCTTTAATCGATATAAAAGGGGAAATCTTGGCTGTTTCCCAATTTACTTTATATGCCGATTGCCGCCAAGGAAGACGTCCCAGTTTTGAGGAAGCTATGCTCCCCGATGAAGCCGGGCCATCTTATTCCTTCCTAATAGAGGAACTGCTCCAATCCGGCCTTAGAATAGAAACTGGAGTTTTCGGGGCCAAAATGCGAGTAGAATTAAC
>JAPLUS010000441.1 GCA_026397495.1 Candidatus Zixiibacteriota bacterium
GCGCTCCCAGACATAAGATTTTAAAGGCGGACCCTTTCCGATTGGGTAATTCCAAATTTATCATAACTGATATTTATCCTGGCTATTAGTGATCATTATTGTTTTTTCCACACTTCCCATGGAGTCTCACCTCTCTGATACATATCATCTAACATCTGTTTATCCTTGAATGTCTCCATACTGACCCAAAATCCATGATGCTTGTATGAAATTAGCTCGTTTGTTTCTATCAATCTGCAAAATGGCTCCTGCACGAGGTCTTCTCCATCTCCCAGGTATTTAAAAAACTCTTTTCTTAAAATGAAGTATCCGCCGTTCACCCAAATATCCGACCTCTGCACACCGTTGATACCGCGAACGATACCGTCATCACTCGAACTGACAATATGATAACTTTGATTCGGTCTTACACTGAGGAGGCAGGCAGTTTTTCCACTTTTCATAAATAAATCAGTCAGCATAGGAAGCGGAAAGTCAGTCAGGCCATCGCTGTAGTTGGCCATGAAAACCTCCTCATCCACTAAGTATTTCTCAACAGCTTTGAGCCGCTGTCCAATATTTGATACTAAGCCAGTATCAGCGAAGGTAATTTTCCAATCCTCGATATCATTATTATAGAGTATAAGTTCTTTGCCTCCTTTAGCCAAAAGGAAATCATTTGAAATATATTCATTATAATTAATAAAGTATTCTTTAATCATATCTGCTTTGTAACCAAGGCAGAGAATAAAGTCTTTATACCCATAATGTGCATAGTACTTCATTACATTCCAAAGAATGGGTCTATATCCGATGGGAACCATTGGTTTTGGGATAGTATCTGAATATTCCCTTAACCGCATTCCCATACCACCGCAAAACAATACAACCTTCATATTCTCCCTTTCCCTAAAAAACTATATCTATGAGACACTTCATATTCATACATCTATTTTCCAATATTATTGATTAACAACATTCAACAATTGTTATCCATGATAGGTTTGCCGGCCAGCTGAAGGCCGATATTGCCTTTACCTGCAGTCGGGATGTCATTTGCATACATTGCTCCAATTATAGGTTGTAACGCCATCATCGTTTTGATTGCTGATCCCTTAAAACACAAGGTATCATAATTGGCTACCTACTTATTCGTGAATTTCCTCCAACAAATTGTGTTCCGCAAGTGTCGCAGCTGTTTCGGCGATGATGTCGAAATTTAACCCCGACCTGTCGGCAATATCTAGCAGAGTATGATGACCATCTGAGAAATTCAAAACCCAAAACATAGCTACCTCATATTTATTGGCGTCCTTCTTCCCGCCCAAGGCTCCATACAATCCCCGCTTCCCTAATTGAGGTTCACATTTTGGGTTGGTGTTGTGGTAGCGTTTATTTTTTTCTAATACTTCCATGATCTTTGAATATTTGGAAAAAGAATCCGCCAGATATTCGGGTCTGACAAAATCTAAATTGTCAGCGGAAGTATGATTCTCAGAATACCGATCGTGCGGCGTTCGTGCCAAATTACCGACGGGGAGATTGAACCCCGGTGAGCAATATTGGCGCTCGTCGTAATCGTAGGGAGTGAAATCAAAAACCTCATAATTTTGTTCGAAGTGCTTTAAGACGTGAAGGACAGCTTTATCGATGTCTGCGTTGCCACGGCGGCTTTTCTTATATCTAAAATGTCCCT
>JAPLUS010000023.1 GCA_026397495.1 Candidatus Zixiibacteriota bacterium
TTCTATTTTTTCCTGAAAGCGCTGGTCGCTCAAGCATCAATCAATATCATCTTTTCATCCGGAATTTATATTGCCGCCTATATTCTTGGGTATATTTCAATCATTTCCCCCGCCGGATTGGGGGTGCGCGAGGGGGTTATATCGGCCCTATTGGCTCCCCAATTTGGGACGCCCGTAGCCGTCTCGATGGCACTTATTAACCGGGTTTGGATAACGATTGCCGAAGCCATCATCACTCTGCTGGCGCTGGCCACATACAAAATCAGATTAAAAAGAAAATAATTACTCTAATTCAAGGGTATTTCATTTTACATCAATGAATTATATCAAGTGAGACGGCTTCTTTTTTTAAATCGTGTATTAATATCACCAATTTCTTTATAATGGCACCGAGGCGCGCTAAGTTGGTATAAAATTTCGCCTTAGGGGCTTGTTCAAACCGACAAAATGTATTATAATTAAAGCCTATGATATTTTAATATAAAGGAGTTAACCTATGGCGATTTCATTCAAAGATAAAACCAAAATTGGATACTCAACTATCCCGGATAAAGAGGTTTTTGATATCGATGATATCTATGGTGCCAAGCATTATCGACGGCTAAAAACGGTAGTTCGTAAGACTCAAGGGGCCTGGCTCTATACGCAAGACGGCCGTAAGATTCTCGATTGCCTAGCCGCTTACAGCGCCGCTAATGCCGGACATCATCATCCCAAGATTGTCGCCGCCATGATTAAGGCCTTGCAGGAAAATTATGCCTCAGTTATTTCCAATGTGGTTTATACGGACGTTCTGGCTCTTTTTCTTAAGCGGGTGGCCACGCTGGTGCCTCAACTGGGGCCGCGGTTTGGCAATAATGGTAATAAAGTCCTCCCCAAAAATGGGGGAGTAGAGTCGGTCGAAACCGCTATCAAGCTGGCCCGCTATTTTGGTTGGAAGGAGAAGGGTATCCCTGACGGCAAGCAGGAAATTATTGTCTATGAGAATAATTTTCACGGCCGGATGATTACTATTATTTCCTTTTCCACCAACCCGAAATACAAAGAGGGCTTTGGTCCGCTGACTCCCGGATTTAAGATTGCCCGGTATGGCAATCTCGACGACACCGAGAAACTGATCAATCAGAACACCTGTGCCATTTTGGTCGAGCCGATGCAGGGCGAGGGTGGGATGTATCAGCCGCCGAAAGGCTTCCTGAAGGGGCTCCGTGAGCTGGCTGATAAACATAATCTTTTGCTTCTTTTTGATGAAATTCAGGTTGGGATGGGGCGGACCGGCAAGACCTTCTGTTTTCAGCATGAGAATGTGGTGCCGGATGCGGTTATATTGGGCAAGGCGATTGCCGGAGGGATGGTACCGGTTTCGGTAATGGTTGCCAATCGTTCTTTGATGGATATGGCTTTCTCGGCCGGCTCTGATGGCTCCACTTTTGGCGGATATCCGCTGGCCGCGGTGGCCGGATTGGCCGCTCTCGATCTGATGGAGGAAGAGAAACTGGTCGAGCGTTCAGCCGCTACGGGGAAAATTCTTAAAAAGAAAATTATGGATATCGCCGCCCGCTCGTCCCATGTTAAAGAGGTGCGCGGGGAGGGACTCTTTATTGGTGTTGAAGTGAAAAATGGCGATGCCATGGTTTTCTGCGAAAAATTATTGAAAATCGATATGCTCTGCAACGACAGCCATCATCATACGATTCGTATTTCACCCCCGCTGATAATCAACGATGATGAGGTGGAATATATCGCCGAGCATCTGGAGAAAGTTCTGGTCGATTAATCCGGTGGTTTCATTATTGTCGTTCCCGCCTTCTCATTGTCATCCCCGACTTGATCGGGGACCGGTGGCCCACCATTCATGGTGGGATAAATGTTTATTGCGATAATAATGCTCTGTCATCTGGGGACGCACACGATTAGTTGCGTAGGTCGGTGTTCCGAATGAATGCCTGCGGCGACTCGGTATCCTATCCACCGGGAGTGTTGAAGAAGTGTATGTTATGGCAATGTGCCTCCATCATGACCAATGATGACGCCCGACCTGTCATTCTGGCGAAAGCCAGAATAGAGAAAGTAGTAACTGATTTGCACTTATATTTCTGTTTTCTGGATCCTGAATCAAGGAGGCTGTGTCATAATTATTATTTTGGTATGGTATTAAATATTGTCTCGAGCATGGTACGGGTGCAGGATTTTGCAGCTGTGAACCCGCTCGAAGGAAAGA
>JAPLUS010000398.1 GCA_026397495.1 Candidatus Zixiibacteriota bacterium
GACTTGGTCGTCAAAATCGAGCACTTTGTTAAACGTTATAACGCCAACTCGAAACCCTTTGTCTGGACCGCCACGGCTGATTCAATCCTGCAAAAGGTCAAGAGACTATGTCAATATATCTCTGGGACAGGACACTAGCAGTTTGCTGAAAAACTCTGTTTGTAGTTGAAGTGAGATTAAAGGGGGGTTATCGTCTGGTGGATTTGCCTTGAAGGAGAGAGAGCTATGCGTGGAGAGTCGAATCGCCAGGAAACGATGCTGAGTTTATGGACGCCGGAACAGCGGGTGCCGGCGGATCATCCGTTGCGGAAGATCAAGGCGTTAGCGGATCGGGAGTTGAAACGGTTGTCGCCAGTGTTTGACGCGATGTATTCACATACCGGTCGCCCGTCGGTTCCACCGGAGCGAGTGTTAAAGGCGTTGTTGCTGATGGCGCTGTATTCGATCAGAAGTGAGCGACAGTTGTGCGAGCAGTTGGATTACAATCTGTTGTTTCGTTGGTTTCTGGACATGAATCAGATCGAGGAAAGCTTCGATGCGACGGTGTTTTGCAAGAACCGTCAGCGGCTGTTGGCGCATGAGGTCGGGAAGCTGTTTTTCGATGGTGTGGTGAAGAGGGCTCAGGGCGGGGGTTTGATCAGCGCCGATCATTTTACGGTGGACTCGACGTTAATCGAGGCGTGGGCATCGTTGAAGAGCTTTCGGCGCAAGGATACGAGCGAGACGAATCGTGATGAAGATGACCCGGGTAATGCGACGGTGAACTTTCATGGGGAGAAGCGGCGTAACGAGACGCATCAATCGACGACCGATCCGGAGAGTCGGTTGTATCGCAAGGGGCCGGGGAAGGAGGCAAAGCTCTATTATGCGGGACATGCGCTGATGGAGAACCGGCACGGATTATTGTTGGACATCAGCGTGACTCCGGCGGATACCAAGTCGCAGTGGACGTCGGCGGAGCAGATGTTGAAGCGTCAGGCGAAGAAACGACGGCGACCAGAGACCTTGGGAGGTGACAAGGGGTATGACACGAAGGGTTTTATTGGGATGTTACAGAAACGGCAGATTGCGCCGCACATCGCGGCGAACGACAATCGTCCGGGTGGTTCGGCGGTCACCAAACAGATCAGAAAACGCAAGGGCTACGCCATCAGTCAGCGAGTGCGCAAACGCATCGAGGAGATCTTCGGCTGGATGAAAACGATTGGTGGGTTGCGAAAGACACGTCACAAGGGTCGAGCGCGAACACAATTGGCCGCCGAGATTGTCGGCACCGCCTACAATCTCTTACGCATCGCGAAACTGAAACCTGATCTGGGGATGGTGAGTGGGTAAGCGAGACCAGATCGCGATTTGAAGTCAACCACAGACACAGGAAACGCCCCTAAGACCACAAACTTCCCCTAAAATAATCGGCAAGCAACGAAAACGCTCCATCGAGAAAGCCAATCATCAACGCGCGATGCTGTTTTTCAGCAAACTGCTAGGTCCTAGCATGATCTATGCTTTGATGAGCGATGCAATTGTGGATATCTTCTCAGACGAAGGGGTGACCTTCGAGTCCTGTCCCCGACGGTTCCGTGTTGTTGGTTATTCTCCCGTGTTTAGTTTCTCCGGCTTGCCATGACCTTCGGGTTCTAACCTTCACGGTCAACCTTTGGGGGGGGTCACGCAAGTAACTGTGGAATATGAATTTGGTAGCGGGGGCAGGATTTGAACCTGCGACCTTCGGGTTATGAGCTTTTTCAGCATCCCTAACACAGGACAATACCGGACACTAGAGGACAACAGTGGCAAAGACTTACGTTTTCCATTTTGTTCGGTGTTGTCCCGTTTTATCCCTTGTTACGGCCTGTTATGTTAGACAGGTGTTAGAAGAAGCTGTATGTCAAACGTGGAATACTATGCACACATTTGCGGTCCCAGCTCTCGTGTCTTTAGAGGTGGAGTGGAATCGAACCCCCTTCCCTTCTAACTCAACAATCAATGTTGATTCACGCGATCGGATGCTTGATTCGTTGAGGGAGATCTCGCCAGGCTTCAGATCTGATATCACTCTGAGGTGAGAGATTCATTCTCCGTAAGCCATCAAATTGATCGTAATCGTTTGTTATACAACGAGTTATGAAGCGGAGAGTGAGGGATTCAATAAGTGTTTTTCTGACCAAGTCGCTCTGGCCCAATATATTCGGCATAATTCGTTGTGTTATTGAAGGTTGGGTACTACAAGTTTGTTACAGTTCGATTGAGTTACTGCAAGTTCCACGAAGTTCGCGGTTAGAAAACCGTTAGAAAGGCGTGCTGTCCGAACTGACCCATTCGCTTCCATTGACGAGGTCGATCATCTCTGGGATCACGATGCAGAGATGCTCATCGATGATGAAAAGATTGTCTTTACTTCGGATGACGTCTCCTTGCGAACGGCTGGCATGGGGAATGAAGCCACTCGCGAAGTCATGTGTGTCTTCACTACAAAGAGTGCTCGGTCGTGACTACTCTCCCTCTTGCCCCACCGGCTCCTTTTCAATGGTCGGCTTTTCTTTAGCCATCCGGCTTCTTTCCTCTTCCATTTTGGCCCTTTCTTTTTCCATGTTTGTCTGGACTTCTGCACTCTGTGCTTTCAATTGTTCGGGAGTCGGTCCTTCGGATTTTGCGAGCCTTACATCCTCATATCCTCTCCGCTTGGTAACGACTCGGTAGGAGAAGGACTGCAAAAATGATGGATCGAGGTCGATATGAAATTGGCCTTCCCTGAGCTGCCCTTCGCCGAAATCCTCAAACCAGACCTCTGGAGACTCCTGGCAGGACACCAAACGATACTCCCCATTGTCAACTTTGACGACTGCATTTTTGTCACCCGCTACATCGAGGGTTCCTTGTACCCAGACAGTCCCCCTAAAGAACGCTGCCAAAGTCGGACCTTCAGCATAGATGCCATATCTCGTCCCCGTTCCATAATTAGGAACAACAAAATAACCTCCATAGGCATCTCCGCTGCCGGTGTTTTGGCCGAGACCATATACACCGGTGCAGGAGGTAGCATCATCGTTGTAACCCCAGCTGGCGACTCCTGTATGGCTCCCTGTGCCGGAGTTGGAGGTGAGAAAAGCTCCACCAATAGTGTTCCCCGAAGAACTACTGGTAGCAGTACCGTTGACACCATAGACAGTCCCGGTGGAGGAGTTGGAAGCAGTACCCAGAATACCATATGTGTCATTGGCCGAATTACTGCTACTTTGAGAATAAACTCCGTAATGCGATCCGGTGCCGAGATCAGAGACATCAAACAAGCCACCGTATACCGTACCGGTCGAGCCGTTCTCAGCATGACTGTGAAAGCCGTAGTTAGGGCTTGAGGAGGAAGCATCGCTGACAGTTTTCACCCCATAGTGTATCCCTGTTCCTGAAGATGAGGCTGCGAAGTATCCGCCATAGACACTTCCGGTTGAAGTATTGGACCCGGATCCATAGTAGCCATATGTGCTAGCGCTTGATGAAGCGGATGAAACTGCTCTCACTCCATAATGGGTACCTGTGCCGCCAGTGTTGTTCGAAAAGTAGCCGCCGTACACAGTACCCGTGGAAGTGTTTGAAGCCCAGCCCATAACACCGTATGTTGCTGCAGAAGAGGATCCATAGCTCTCGGTTCGGATTCCATAATGGAGACCCGTGCCGGAACTAGAGGTTTCGAACCAACCGCCATAAGCATTGCCGCTGGAAGTGTTTTCTGCCAGACCGAAAGTTCCATAGGAGGAAACACCGGATGCGCCATAACCTTCGGCCCTGAGACCATAGTGAACTCCGGTGCCGCCGGATAGAGCGGAAAGGTATCCACCGTAAGTAACACCATTCGAATTGCTGCTGCCGACTCCATAGATGCCGTAGGCCGGATTGGAAGAGCCAAGACCCTGCGCATAAATGCCATAATGGGTGCCACTACCACCAGAGTTGGCGGAGAACGAGCCGCCGTAGGCATCACCACCGGAACTGTGATTGGCGTTCGCAAGAACACCATACGCGGCAGAGGCTGGAGAGGAACTCGCTACCTCTGCTCTCACTCCGAAATGAACGCCCGTGCCGGAATCAGAAGTGGTGAAATAGCCGCCATTAACAGAACCGGTTGAGCTGTTCGAGGCATGTCCTTGAACCCCTGATAGAGTAGATGAACTGCTGCCAGAGGTCTTCCCCAAGAAAGCAGATCCGGAACTTGAGATAACGCTATCCGGGCCAATTGAGTTTACGAAGATCAATTCACAGTCAGAGCAATCTGTCGCAGCACCGCTTTTGGCATAATAGGCGGTATCGGCTAGCAGGGACCTATAGGCATAAGGCATGCTAACCATCCGCAGCGCCCGGCTTGCAGCAACACCATCTTTGGAAATGGAGAGCCATCGTACTGAACCCGAAAAGACACTCGGGGGAATAGGCGTAATTGAACCGAGCAGAACAGCAAAGAGGCCATCCTTGACGATGACGCCTGTCTGCGACTCTTCCCATAATGGCCTGCTGCAAAGTGAATCGGCACAGATATCAAAGACGAGATCGACGGTATCGTTGACCGGTGCGCCCACTGCATCTATGAGCCGTCCTTGATAGTTGATTGACTGAGGAATCGCGCCGAATGCGAGAGATGGCCAAAAGGCCACTAAGGCCAACCCGACAATCCAGCATGCATTAGTGCACTTCATATATTATTACTCCTTGGAGATAAGCGTCAATGTGAGAAAGATTCCTGCCCTTCGGCGAAACCGAAAACAACTTCAGTACTGAGACTCTGAAATTGGTCCGGCTTCGTCTGAATCTGTCCTCAATTTAGTGAAGTTTGCCGGATTGTCAACTAGCAGGTAGGAGGAGCGGGGTCGTAGCTTCACAGCGGTACGACAACTTTTGTGTGAGTTTGGCCGGGGACTCTTGTATCAGCGAAGCAGGATGAGGAGCAGTCAGGTGTAGGTCAATGCCGCTTCGGTTTTGACATCAATTCTGCTCAAAAACAGTGGAGGCGGGGGGAATCGAACCCCCGACTCGCTATGGGGGACAAGGAGTTAAGTGGCGTTGTGACCAAATTGCGACGCATTTTTGACCCCTCATTTTTGGCTTTCAAGAATAGCGGTGTTCAAGTGATGAAAATCATGAAAAATTTCAAAGAAAAATAAAAAAAATTGCTGAAATTCTTATTAAATTAAAAAAAACAAATGATAAAAATAATATAATGCGCGAGTCAATGGAAATC
>JAPLUS010000172.1 GCA_026397495.1 Candidatus Zixiibacteriota bacterium
AAACCGGATTTGACTCTCTATCTGCAAACATCTGTACCGGTACTTCAGGAACGGATACGCCGAAGAAATTACGGTTTTGAGCGAAGCATTGATAGTGATTATCTTCAGCAACTAAATGAGGCCTTCAACTATTTTTTCTTTCATTATGAGGATTCCCCCCTGTTGGTAGTCAAAACCGATGATATCGATTTTGTTCGCAATCGTGAGGATTTTAATAATCTCATTGAGATTATTAAGAAGCCGGTATTGGGTAAAAAATATTATGTCCCGACGGGAAGCGCTTCCTAAAGAGCCGGGAAAGATCGTATGCCTGAATTTTCCGAAAGAAAAAAGATGACTGTCTCGCGATTTATTAACAAAAAAACCGTAGGGGAAAAACTGGCCGTCCTAACCGCCTATGATTTTTTCACGGCACGTTTGCTCGATCAAAGCGGTGTTGATTGCCTACTGGTGGGAGATTCGGTCGGGATGGTTTTGTATGGGGAAAAAGGTACCCATCCGGTTACAATGGAAATGATGCTGGCCCATACCCGGGCTGTGGCTAAAGGCAGCCAATATGCGCTGGTTGTTGCCGATATGCCGTTTATGTCATATCAGCCATCGCTGGAAACCGCTATTATAAACGCCGGAAGGTTTATCAAGGAATCTGCGGCGGAGGCGGTTAAACTTGAAGGCGGTATGGAAATGGCCGGCACCGTCAGGCGAATTGTTGAATGCGGAATACCGGTAATGGGTCATATTGGGATGACCCCGCAATCGATACATCGTTTTGGGGGGCCAAAGGTGCAGGGACGGCAGGATAAATCAAGACAATATCTTCTGGAATCAGCTCAGGCCTTGGAAGAAGCGGGAGCTTTTTCAATGGTCTTGGAATTGATTCAGGCCGACACCGCCGAAGAGATTACCGCCGCTGTCCATATACCAACCATCGGAATCGGAGCCGGCAAGAATTGCGATGGCCAGGTGTTAGTAATAAATGATATACTGGGGTTTTATGATATCTACACCCCCAAATTTGTTCGCCGTTATGCCAACCTGCCGCCTCTAATTGAGAAAGCGGCAAGAGGTTTTGTGGCTGATGTAAAATCGGGCAGTTATCCTTCTGATGATGAATCATTTCTGAAGAAAGAATAGGACTCCTCAAAGGAATGGGAGAGGAATGATATGACAATCAAAATAACTAAAATGGAAGATCGCCTGCCTGTTTGCCCTTACTGCGAAAAAGAACTGAATGAAATCTATTTTCGGGCCAAAGGGTTGGGATATATTGAAGCGCAACATGATGTTTATTTTTGCCCCCACTGTCGGAAGATTCTTGGTATCGGCACGAGTCGCATGATGTAGTATCTTTATCATGCTATTTAAGACCTTCCCGGACCATGAAAAAGAAAAAATGTAAATTATGTTGCCGAATGCAATCTCCGTCGCTCTCGAAACCAATGGCAAAGCAATAATGAGAATTTTTGAAAAACAGAAACAGTTCGGAATTATTAATCAATATGATGATCCTTTGTTTTTTATGGAATGACGACCGTGGGAATGGGAGACCGAGGAGTAAGAAGGTATGCTTCACTGGAATGAATATATAAAAATTTTTGTGGCCGTAATGGTTATCGTCGATCCCATTGGCGCCATACCGTTATTCCTTAGTTTGACAGGCAATCAATCCAATCATGAACGCCGCCACACCGCCAAGATTGCCGCCTTCGCTATGGCTGTTGTTTTGATTATTTCTTGTCTGTTCGGAGATACAATTCTAAGATTTTTCGGCATAAGCATGGCTTCCTTTAGAGTCGCCGGCTGTATTCTCCTTCTCTTTTTGGGAATTGCTATGATGCACGCCCGTCAGAGCACCAGCAAGCATACGCCGGAAGAAGATAAAGAAGCCGAAAGTAAAGAAAGTGTGGCGGTGGTACCGATGGCAATGCCGCTATTGGCCGGGCCGGGAGCCATCAGCATGCTGATTATTTATTCTCAGGAAGCTCCCCTCTGGGCACATAAGGGAATTTTAATCGGATGCTGTCTTATAGCCGCTGTGGCCATTTGGGCGACCATGCTATCAGCCATTCATTTGAGCAAGGGGCTGGGTAAAACCGGCATCAATATTACCACTCGCGTAATGGGACTAATCCTCACCGCTGTTGCGGTGGAATTTATTGCCACCGGGCTGGGTCAGCTTTTCCCCGGTTTAATCCATTAAATCAAGCATTAATAGAACAGCTTATTTTGAGAAAAGCAGGATCAGAAGAATAATTATAATCACCCCAGCAGCGATTATGCCTATTTCCAACATCCTGTTTTGATTTCGGCTTTTTGCGAAGGAGGCAGGCGGGGTCAATGGTTTCTCTATTTTGGCCAGGCTATTGCGAAATTCCTCCCACTCATAGATAAATTCTTCTATTCCCCGATAACGAAGAGACATTCTTATAGATAGAGATTTACTAAGGATGGCATATAGTTTGGCCGGAATGGTTTTCTGAAGATGCCCCAGAAAGAGCCGCCCGCTCCGATCGTAAATAGGATTCTTACCGAAGACCATCTGATGCAATATGACACCCAGAGCATATATGTCACCCTGCTTGTTATTTCTTCTTTCCGGCGGTGCATACCAGTTCTTATCGGTTGTCTTGCTATAGTGAGGCGGTAGACCAAAATCGGCCACTTTCACTTTTTCATCCCGGGTGAAAAGGATATTTGACGGACGTAAATTGCCATGAATGATGCCATTCTTATGGGCGAAATTGAGGCCTTCGGCAACCTGACAAATGACTTCCATTGCCTTTTCATAGGGGTAGGTTTTAACCATTCGGTCAGCCAACGATCCCCCTTGCGCATACTCTATCACTATTACCAACCTGTTCCGATCGCCTCCGGCGCCATAGACATTGAGGATATTTTCATGTTTTAGTTTGGTGAGGAGCTTGGCCTCTTTCAAGCCGATGAAATATTTTTCATTCTTCTTGATAACATACAGCTCGTGTGTCTCCTTATTTTCCACCAACATCGTTGAACTGAATTTCGACTCTCTAATCATATCGAGGAATTGACACTTGCCGATAAACGACTCCACGCCAACCATACTATGCCATAATCCCACCCCTGGCCAGGAACGACCGGAGATGGCATCCAGAATGTCATCTTTTAGTTCGACGGCAGTCTGATAACGATCTTTCGGATTTGCCGCAAGAGAACGAACAATAATATCATCAAACCTCTTTGAGATTTGCGAATTAATCTCTGAGGGGAGCTTAAATCGTCCGACCGGCCTCTTGCCGACTAATATCTCATAAATGATAATTCCCATAGAGAAAATATCGGTGGTGATATCAACATTGAATGATGATTCACGCTGTTCCGGAGACATGTAGGCCAAAGTTCCCATAATAACATCAGACTTGGTGGCCTCATAATTGGCCTTATTAAAAATCTGGGCGATACCAAAATCCGCCAGCATCGCATTACCCACAGCGACGGACCATATCAGGGCTATTTGACGAATCCGGCGAGAGAACCTTGATGGCCACAAATCGGTCGAGGGACTTCTGGCGGGCCTTAAATATTTCGGCATTTCCTCCCTCTCCGATTTTGTTGATAATTTCAAAATCATCAATTTCCGGGAGTATTTCGGCTGCCGCTGCTTCTTGCATAAGTATAAAAAAATATGAGGATATCCTATTAGGGCTATCCTCATATTTAATCGGCAGATACCGAGAAATATTTCATTTAACTAAAAGCATTTTCCGAGTAAGTGATTTCGTCTCTATGGAAAGACGGTAAAAATAAATTCCGCTGGGAAATCTGGTGGCATCCCAAGTTAGCGATTGTTTGCCCGCGAGAAATTCCCGATTGGCCAGAATGGCGACCCGCTGCCCGAGAAGATTATAAATTTCAAGTCGAACTATCCCTCTTTGGGCTAAGCGGAAGGATATTTGGGTTGAAGGATTAAATGGATTGGGATAATTTTGAGACAATTCAAATGCCCCCGGAATAGCAATATCATCGTCGTTGACATTCGATAGATGAATGATCTCAATTGTGCCGGAAGTAAAACTCGGGGAATAGACAGTGGTTCCGAGAGTATCAGATAATTCAATCCGTTTCCATAAATGAAAAACCATCCCATTCCACTCCAGAAGTGAGTCAATATCAGCAGCGTTAATTTTGACAACCATATCCGGAGCTTCAGCCGCGGCCGTAAGATAAAGAGTCGCAATCAAACCGGAATCGATTGTGCATTTAGGGATAGGATAAACCACTGTCGGTATATAAGATATTTCAACTCCATCGTTACCTATTTTTGAATATCCCTCCATATTGGATGGCTTAATAGAATTTGAAAAATCGACATAACTGCAGGTCAGATAGCTGCTGCTGAACTTAAGGGGAATCCTCAAAACCGCAAATGGATAATTATTGTCATCCATAACAAGTTTGACAGTGAAAGATTCACCCGGTTTGACGATCTTGCTCTCGATGGCCACTTTCCCGGTATAAGCCGAAGAATTGGCCCAAGCAGTTCCCAAAAGGCAAATCAGTGCCTGTAGTATGAATATGTTTAGCTTTTTTGTCATCCTCAGTATCCTATTCTTAAATTAATCGGGCCGCCTATCTCTTTATCCTGCTTATTAATAGCGAATTAATATATGAATTTGATATATATATTGTGCAAACTAAATGCCATTTTCATTTATCTCAAATCCGCCATTGCTTTCAAGATTAAATCTGTATTGTTTTTGAACAGATAGAGCAGGTAAACATAACGAAGGTATATCAAAATAGAAGCGAGGAGAATTCCTCGCTTCTATTCATACAGAATCAAATATAAGTCTACTCGAATATTCCATCCAGGGCGCGGAATTGCTCATGAACTAAAACCAATTTTGCCTTTATTTCGGTCTCTTTGTTATCAGTGCAGACATTGCTTAATTCATCGACTCCCTTTTTTAGGGCCAGCCGTCTCTCAAAAAATAAAGAATCTTTGTTCTTTAACCATTCCGGGAGCGTTGCCTTCATAAGCGAATCCATTTTTATTTCCAGAGTGGGAATAGCCGCCTTAATGGCCTCATAATCAGATTTTGTTAAAGCGTCATGCCAGAGAGGATAAAGCACCAGATGGAAACTCTCTATTGCCGGCATAGAAAGGTGTGCCAAATGGGGCGAAGAATATCATGGAATTCCTCTAATCCTTCTATGGCCGGCCTTTTCATCTCCATTTTATGAATGGTCTCCCCTTCACTTATCCCCTTTTCCTGAGTCTGTCCCAAAATTACGGGTGAATAGAGAATGAAAAAAGCAAAGAGAATAATAATTGTAAATGTTGTTCTGTTTATTTTCATTTCACTTCTCCAAAATATTTTGCTAATATCCCTTTACATTTTCTATATTTTCAATCGCAGTGACAGTCACCGCTGCCGCACTTGGGGTCGCCGATTGTTATCCGATAACCGCTGGAACCGGATTCATCAGAAATATAATCCATTTTTATATCCCCCATCTGGGCCAAATGCTCATTTAGACTGTGATCAATATAGGCGGTAATACCGTTTGATTCCAGCTTTTCCATTTCATCCGTTGACTCATCCAGAGCCATTCCCAATGATGGCCCGCTTCAGCCAACTCCCTGAAAGTATAATATTAACTGCTTGCCTTTTACTTGCTCTGATTGCAGGGCCTTTTTTAGCTCGACGCTCGCCATGTCGGTGATTACTAACATTTATTGTCAACCTTTCTTTTAATTGCTTAGCCATAATATGCCAAGTCGGTTCAAAAATTACTATATGAAGTGGGGAAGATACAAAAATCCGGGATTTTATCAACTCATAATATCTCGCGGCAACACAACATCCATTAAATTATTGGGAGTTAAGAGGGCTCTCTTTAGGGAGTGTTGAAAAAGTGTATATTGTGGAATAATCATCTGCTTTCATTCAACCCCCGTCCCAATCTGTCATTCCCCGCCGCGGCGGGGAATCCAGGAAGTAGTAACTGACTTGTACTTATGTTTCTTTTTTCTGGATCCCCGATCAAGTCGGGGATGACATTTTTCTCAGAAGTGCACTTTTCCCTTTCTTAGGGCTTTTTCAACACTCCCCAAAGTCTGCCGCGCACAGAGCCGTTGGAGCAATAGCGATTCCCTCTCTTGCCGGATCAAATTCGGCGGATTTATTTCTTCTTCCAGGAATCTTTCAATGTTACTATTCGGTTGAATACCGGCGCCCCCGGCTTGGAATCGACCGAATCGACACAGAAATAGCCATGGCGCAAGAACTGGAAACGGCTCCCCGGTTCGGCCTTGGCCAGATTCGGCTCCATTTTGCATCCCTTTAATACGGTCAATGAATCGGGATTTATTTTCTGCTTGAAATCAAGGCCGTCGCCCTCATCACCGGGATTGGGAGTATTGAAAAGATACTCATACAGACGGACTTCGGCATCAAAGGCCTGCACCGCCGAGACAAAATGAATGGTTCCTTTCACTTTGCGGCCGTCTTTGGCATCCCCGCCGCGCGTCTGGGGGTCATAAGTGCAATGAATCTCTTTTATTTCGCCAGTATCATCATCCTTGATTGCACTCTGATGCCGGATAAAATAGGCGTGCTTCAGTCGAACTTCACCGCCAGGTATAAGACGGAAATATCCTTTCGGGGGATTTTCATTGAAATCATCCCGCTCAATATAAAGCGTTTTGCTGAACGGCACATGGCGCGTTCCCATCGAGATATCCTCGGGATTATTGACTGTTTCA
>JAPLUS010000177.1 GCA_026397495.1 Candidatus Zixiibacteriota bacterium
CTGCCTTCCGTCATTGTCGGCAATCCAAGCGATATTAACCGTATCAATAAAGCCACATTCTTGAATCGATGGAATATCGCGCCTAAAACCGCAGATATCATCGTCAAAACCTTCTCCTGCATTTCGTGTCACCTTTACATCGGCATCGACATAGATTCCCATATAGACTTTATTCAGTTTCTTTTTCCCTATATTTTTTATGGAGTAATCAAAAAGTACAAAATCCTCGGCATAGGCATAGCTCCAGGCAAAACTGCGCTCCGTGACTTCGATACCAAGCGGGATATGAGGACGACCGTCACGAGGATCTTGCACCACAAGGCCCGCATTACTTGCGGGAGAAGAAGAAGAACAGAGCGTATCCGCATATACTGCAATGAAGTCCTCTTCAGATATGGCAGCATCATCACCTCTGATAGTTGAACGGCGCTGTATGGCTCCAAAAGGATCTACATCCGGCCACATTTCCTCGGTTGAATACCACCCGTCAGCGCCGACCGACACCAGGGTATCCCGCCCTACCACAGCGCCAATCCAAAAAGCCGCGGCAAAAAGATAATCGCCCCCACCGGGAAAAGGATAAGTGCAGGAGGGAGCCTCATCAAAGAATGGATCTGCTTGCTTATTAAATCCATAGCCGAAATTTCCCTTATTAGAAACCATTAGGCCAATTTTGCTCACATGATGGACCGCCACTTCCTCATAAGGAGTCGAACTTGCCATTACTTTTCCGGCCCGATAGTCTGTCTCCGGTATATCATAAAGAGCTCGGCTATAGGAGATATTTGATAGAAAAATTATTAAAAAAATACTGACTGGAAGCACAACCGTTAATAATTTTCTTCTTTTCATATAACTCTCGCTAAAAGGTTCTACCTATCCAATTACATTAGACGAATTAAGGCTGGATTCTCTTCAAAGGAATATTCCCCGCCTTGCATCAATAATTTCAAAATTTAGGCAATTATAAACCTCTGGGCAAGTATTTTTTTGCTGAAAAGATTTGCGGAATAACTAATTTTCAGATTCAAATATTGGCTTTAACTCAAATGAAAATAAGAGTCATTAGATCTTCTTAATGTCTATTCAATAATGAATAAGAGACCGGTCAAGCTCAATTCCCACAACATCATTTTGGGTTTCTGCTATATGTCATAAGTGAATGCCGCCGTGTATGATGCATTACTTGGCGGCAATCACTTAAATTAAATATTGTCTTATTCAAATAAATTACTCTGGTTTTTCAAAGAACCCTTCCGGAATAGCAGGATTAATCTGATACTCGGAAACCGTGATTTCCATAACCTTTTTGCCTTCGGACATAATTTGCGTGGCGAAGGGGATTTCTATACCCGAAATATTTCTGTAATCAGAATATAGCTCGACGAGATTTCCCGGACCCATCATGGTTTCGCCAAAATAGTATTTGGCCGTCGGCAAATTGGTTTTGGCATCAAGGTCAAGCTTGAAAGTTGATTTTCCATCAGCAGAAATTATTTGAATCGTATTCACCGGCGGATCGGTTAATCGCTCAGCCGGAACAAAGGTAACCTGATAACCGGGATTGTCATAGGTTTTGAATATCAAGATAATGTTTCTGAATAGTTCCTTCTGGGTTTCATCCATTTGTTCGGGAGGGGCAGGCATAATATTGTCTCCCTGCTTTATCCAGCCCTCCTGGCCATTACTGATTGAGACCATTTCTCCCATTGGAGTTATCAGAGTATTTTTGATCTTATCGGGGAAGGCCAAAATCGAGTTACTTTGAAGGGCTATTTCTCCCTGGGGCAGTATCATATTGATAGTGGTTTTAGATGAGACGGTGTTTATTTTTGCCAGGTTTTCCTTGCCGCCGCAGGCCATGACAGCCAACCCAAGAAGCTCTTTCCCTCGGGCGAGCGCTTCCGGAGTCGCGGTAATGCTTCCTTTTACTTCGCCGGACGGGATAGTAATATCAATCGTATCCACTTTGCCCAGGACTGATAAAGATTCGTCAAAATCGGCGCCTCTGCCGACTACCAAAATCTGTAAGGCATCCGGATGCAATCGATTCCGGGCAACGGTTATGACATCCAGGGGAGCTACCTTTTCAATATTATCTTTGACCTTATATAGAAAGTCATTGGGGAAACCAAAATAATCGTATTCCATTAAGCGAATCAGAATGTTGCCCCTGTGTTCAAAATTAAAAACAAAGGAATTAAGATAGCCATCTTTACCCTGTCTCATTTCTTCCGGCGTCGGGAGATCTGTCTGCATTCTTTTGATTTCATCAAGCATACTTTTAATAGCTTTGACAGTGCTTTGGGATTTTGTAAGGCAGTAGTTGTAATATATACCTGGATAGGCAATATTCGACGTATAATCGCCGCCAACAGCATAAGCTAAGCCCTGTTTACTTCGGACATTGTTATAGAGGCGGCTGACGGAAGGATCGGCGAGAATTTTATTCATAATGGTCATAGCAAAGTAATCGGGATCGCCGGTGTATCCGCCTATATGTCCAAGTAGAATGCTGGTTTGATTAATGTTATCCTTTTGAACATAATGCACTCCGGATTTGAATTCATAATTAACGGCCGGCAGTTGGGGTACCCGGCCGGGACCTTTAGCCCAACCACCAAAATATTTTATTAACTTGGCTTTCATTTCCTTCTTATTGAAGTCACCCCAGAGGGCCATCATAGTATTTTCGGGGGTAACATATTGTTTATGAAAGGCGATCAAATCATCACGGCTAATGTCGTTGATTGTACTGTATTCCATACGCCGTGCATAGGGCGATTCGGAACCATAGATTATCTTGCTATATTCCCTGATACAGATATCAAAAGGGTCATCATTCCGCCGCGCTATTTCGGAGCGCTCGCTTGTTTTCTTTAAGTCAATTTTATCCGGATCGAAGATCGGTCGTTGGAGAACATCGGCCAATATGGCTAATCCGGTGTCGACATAATCAGAAAGGATAGTCATCCGAGCCGTACCGCTGGTTATTTCGAAATTAACTTCAATGGTGGCCCCAATCGCCTCCAGGGCCTCATCAATTTTATCGCCACTCATTTTCTCCGTGCCCCCAGTCCTCATTACTTCCCCCGTAATTGAGGCCAAGCCGATCTTCTCCTTTGGCACCAGATACTCTCCCGCCCCAAATCTGACGGCGGCCTTTACTATGGGCAACTGGCGATTTTCAAGCAGATATAGGGTTAATCCATTATCGAGATTAATCTTTTCGATTTTGGGTGCTTTTTGCATGCCTAAATTGGGGAATTTTATAATGTCTATTTCCCGCTGAGCCATAAGCTCAATGCCCGACAGTAAGATTATAAAAATCAGAAATAGACTAAAAAATGAAATTTTCTTAATCATATTCATACTCCTTGGGATTTACTTTTCCTCAGGTTCCAACAAACCCACGGTTTGGTTATTTGGTATAAGATATCTATTGGCAACACGGTTTATGTCCTGAGCAGTAATAGTTTCCACTCTTTCCATTTCATGAAACAGTCTGTGCCAATCTCCATACGCGGTGGCATATGATGCCAATTGAAGCGCCAATCCTTCATTTGAGTTTAATCCATTTATAAGATTAGCCTTTGCTCGGGCTTTTATTTTGGCGACTTCCTCCGGCGGGATCAGAT
>JAPLUS010000113.1 GCA_026397495.1 Candidatus Zixiibacteriota bacterium
ATGGCGGTGGAGATTAGAAAAAAACCCAAAACCAGAAGGACCATCCCCAAATCACGCAACTTGGCAATGACAAATTTTTTTCCCTTGTCGGTGCCATAGACTCGATTTAGAATTGTCCTCATACTGCTGAATAAACCACTGGCGGCAATCAAAAGACCGATAACGCCGACATATCCGGCAATATTTTTGTATATCTTGAATTCCTCAATGCGCGATAATATCAAATTCTTAGCAAAAGAGGCATAATCCTCATAAGGAATAACGCGGTCGATAAAGGAATTAACCTGCGATTGCAGAAATGAATCCTGCAAAACATTGCCCAGTATCGAAAAAATAATCAGAACAAAGGGAATTATGCAAACAATGAGCGAAAAGGCCAATCCGCCGCTTAGCAGAAATAAATGATGCTCATTAATCCGTTGGTACAATCCGCCGAAATAATATGAAATAAATTCCCATGTAGATTTTAGCAACGTTTTTTTCATCCTTATCTTAGCAACTCGGCCCCGGCTAATTGAGTCTCCAGATGGAAAAATTGAGGAGCACCGCAAAGCTTACCCATAATATATATGGTATAAGCAGAAGGCCGGCAGCAATAGAAATTTTTAAAAAAGATAAAATGACCGCAATAATAACTACCCAGAGAAATAGAATTTCCGAAAAGGCCAAAAGAGGGCTTTTCAGTCCAAAAAATAGATAGGTCCAGGCGGTATTAAGGGCCAGTTGCAGGATAAAAAGGGTCAGGGCGAATTTGACCGGCGGGTTAGACAATCCCTGTCTCCAGACTAAGAAAACGGCGACACCCATCAGAAGATAGAGAGTAATCCAGACCGGCGCAAATATCCAATTGGGCGGATTAAACGACGGCTTGGTTAGGCCGGCATACCAGGTCGGTATGGATGAAGCATTGGGTATAGAGCCAATAATGCCCGCCATCTGGCAGATAACAATGCTGATTATAAGTTTTCCGAAGTCAGTTTTAAAGAAAGAACCCATCTTACCCCCTATAACGCTGGTAGATTTTCATTATTTTAAAAAAGCAATAACCCCAAGGACAATGGAATTCACAATATTCTGGACAGAATCAATCTCAAACGTCAGCGAGATGGGCGCTTTGCATCCATAAATAACACTGGCCGATTCGGCTTTGGCATAAAGAACCATAGCTTTGTAAATACCGTCAGCCGTTTCTATTGTCGGCGGAATTAATATATCCGCATCACCCGCCACCGGCGAATTTTTGATTCCCTTATGCCCGGCCACCTCGGCACTAATGGCACAGTCAAATGACAGCGGTCCGTCAATAAGAACATTTTTTATCTGTCCCCGGTCGCCCATTTTGGCGATTGCCGCTTCCATCATTGTCACCGGTATAGAGGGAGAAATTGCCTCTACAGCCGCCAGAAGAGCCACTTTCGGAGTGGCAATATCCATAAGGCGGAATAAGGAAGCGGCATTTTCTATAATTTTTATCATTTGAGCCGCATCGAATGGCTGAAGGGCAACACCGTCGGCCGATGCAATCAACTTATGGTATCCATTCACCCGAAACAGAGAAGCCAAGACCGGGGATTCACCCATGGCAAAGATGCCGCCGCTCTTGGTAAGCAGTTCGCTGAATTCTTGACGTCCAATCCCCGCCGCCAATAGAAAATCAGCCCCTCTCTCATTGACCAGAGTAATACCATCGGCAAGGGGTGATTTCGATTCTATTATCTCATAACTGCTTATGTCTGAATTTGAAGGGGTTACTAGTTTCTCAATCTTTTTCTTATCGCCGACAAAACAGGGCTTGACCAAGCCTTCCTTTGCGGCTTTCGCTGCGGCCTCAATATGTTTGGGTTCCAATGGAGACAGGACCGCCAAAAGGGGAACGTTCTGAATTCCTATTTTTTTCTTGGCCGCCCCCAGTAAATCGGCAAAACTCTTTATGGAATTCATAGTCTCCCTCCGGCGGCGGTTTTAAGGTGCTCCGCAATCAAACAGGCCAAAGCTACGGAAGCCTTTTTGTTTTTCGCCGTATCAGTCCGCGAAACCAGACTAACCGGCACCCTGGCGCCGACAATCACTCCGGCGAAAACCGTCGAAGCAAAATTAATAAGCGTCTTGGCGACTATGTTGCACTCCTCAATGGTATTCATTAGAAAGATATCGGCCTCGCCGACCACTTCACCGGTAAGCTTTTTTCGGGCGGCTATCTCTTTAGAAGTGGCGGCATCGAGCGTCAACGGCCCCCGCAAGATGACATCACCAAGATTCAAAGCGGAGGCTTTCTCTATAAATTCCCGATATCCGGCAGTTGCCGCGTTAGTCCCATCGAGGTCGTCTATCGCACTTGATAAAGCGACCCTGATCGGTTTTACTCCCAGGGCGCGAGCTACACCGACGGCGTTTTCAAGAAGCTGTAATTTTTGATCGAGGTCGGGTTTAACCACCATCCCTCCATCTGTTAGTGCCAGCAATTTATGGTATCCAGGGATATCAAGGACCGCCACATGGGAAAGAGTATTTTTGGTGCGCAGGTTAAAATCTTTTGATAGAACTGTTTTTAAAAGGATGGAAGTAGAGATAAATCCTTTCATTATTATATCGGCTTTTCCTTCGGCCGCCATTTTAACAGCCGCCACCGTGGCCATGTTAGGATCTTTTTCATCAATGACTTTCAATCGGGAAATATCAATTTTCCCCTCCGCGGCCATTTTCTCAATCAGGGTCTTATCACCAAAAAGGGTGGCGTCAAGAATACCGTCAGTTTCAGCAGAGGAAAGCGCATCGATAACATCGACATCCTGCGCCGCCGCCACGGCCACCATTTTTTTGCGCCCGCTTCCGGATATCTTTGCCGCCGCGGAAATAATCTGATCGGAGGATTGTATCGATTGGTTAAGATAATCCATACCATTCCTATTTTTATAATATCAATATTCCTTGGGAACTTCTGTCTCTTCGAGCACCCGCACGGCTCCGGCCGCCAATGCTTCTAACTCAAATTCGCCCGGGACAACAATCACCTCTCCGAGAAAAGTTACATATTCTTTAAGAATTTCCACCAGCTTTTTGGAATTGGCCATCCCGCCGGTGAGAATGATAGCCTCAAATTTCCCCTTAAGAGCCACCGCACAAGCACCTATTTCTTTGGCAATCTGATAGGCCATAGCGTTGAAATAAAGCTCGGCCTTCCGGTCGCCGGCTTCAATCAATTTTTCCACTTCGCGTAAATCAGATTGGCCAAGATAGGCCAGCAAACCGGATTTGCGGGATAATTTATCAATCAACTCTTTCTCGGTAAATTTGCCGGAATAAGCCAATTTTACCAGCGCTCCGATCGGTAAGGCGCCGGAGCGATCGGGCGAGAACGGCCCCATACCCAAAAGAGCATCGTTGACATCAACTATCTTCCCTTTCTGCACGGCCGCCACTGATATCCCCCCGCCCATATGGACGGCTACAAAGCTGCAATCTTCGAGGTGGCGTCTCATTTTTTCGGCTTCGCGCCGGCAGATTTCCTTGATATTAAGGGCATGGGAGCGGCATTTTCGTTCAATTTCCGGAATCCCCGAAACCCGCGTCAGCGCCGTGAAATTATCCACCGTCACCGGGTCAACAATAATGGCCGGCACCTTGTATCTTTTGCCGAGGTGATCGGCAATAATAGCGCCCAGATTGGAAGCATGGTTGGAATATTTCATATGATGAAGATCATCGAGCATTTTCTGATTTATCCAATAGGCGCCTCCCTCCAGGGGGCGTAAGGGGGCACCGCGCCCGGCCACCGCAACCACTTTTATCCGGTCAATATTTTGTCCGGCCAACCAATTATCGATATTTTTCATGCGTAATTCAAACTGGTCGGCCACATTGTCAAAAGCCGCCAATTGTTCCGAGGAATGAGTAACATTGGCCTCGGCAATTTTTTCTTTTCCCCGGAAAAGAGACATTTTTGTAGAAGTTGAACCGGGGTTGATGACAATGATAATCTCTTCCATTGTCACTCCTCTATATATGCGGTTTTAAGCCATTGCTTTCTTGATTGCGACAGCCAGCTCTTGACCTCTGGCAAAGGCTTTCAGGTTTACATCAACAAATTTGGGCTTGACGCGCACCCGAATGGCCTCCTCCCAGAGCTTATGATCAAACTCCAAATCGGTAGAGATGCCGCCGAGAAGAATGGTGTTGACCAGACGAATATCGCCCAGTTCAAGGGCAATCTGTTCGGCATCAACGGCGATTACTTTCTTGACCTTCTTTTTTAGGTCGGCAATCGGGTCATCGGGATAATGGAATTTCCCCCCGGTGGCAATCGGCGGCACCAGTCTCGTCTTAGCGGTAACAACTACTCCATCTTTTTTAAGCCAGTCAACAGCTCGAAGGGCTTCCGCCTGTTCAAAAGAAATCAAAATATCGACTTCACCGTACGGAATAATCGGTGAATAAACCTTCTTTCCGAATTTTATATGCGAAGTAACCACTCCGCCGCGCTGAGACATTCCGTGTACTTCCGACTTTTTGATATTGTAGCCCGCCCTCATAGCCGTTTCCGAAAGAAGCTCCGAGGCCAGCAGAACTCCCTGTCCCCCCACACCGACTATCAGTATATTGGTCGTTTCATTTTCCATATTTTCCTCACTTTACCTTGACCGGTTCGCCGGTGGGAACAATCGCCTCCGGCTGGCAAACCTGCGCGCAAAGACTGCATCCGGTACATAACACCGGATCAATGATTGCCTTGGGGCGATTATGTTCGGTCAGCTCTTTTGACGAAGCAATCGCCGGACACCCGATTCGGAAACAGGCGCTGCAACCATTACAATCTTCCGCAATGACACGATAAGGCCGATCGCCAATCCGTTTTGGCATCAGCACACAGGGACGATTAGTAATTATCACCGATGGCCCCTCTCGGTTTATTTCACCCTCAATGGTTTTGATTAAACCCTGATAGTCATAAGGGTCAACCTCGTGGACTGATTCCACGCCCAGCGCTTTAGCCAACTCGATAAAATTGACCCGCTTGGTTGTCTCGCCCATCAAAGTATATCCGGTTGCGGGATGCTGCTGGCCGCCGGTCATAGCCGTCACCCGATTATCAAGAATGATGACCGTAATATTGCTCTTGTTGTAGACGGCATCAAGAAGACCCGTAATTCCCGAATGGAGAAAAGTCGAATCGCCAATAACCGCCACCACCCCTTTCTGGTATCCGCCCACTTTTTCCATACCGATGGCGTTGCCTATAGATGCCCCCATACAGATACAGGTATCAAGATATTCCAACGGCGGGAGAACCCCAAGAGTGTAGCATCCGATATCGCCGGTTACGGCTACGCCCAGCTTTTTGAGGGCCATATAGGCGCCGCGATGCGGACATCCGGGGCAAAGAATTGGAGGCCGCGGGAAAAGTTCCGCCGGGGCAATCTGAGCGCCGGCGGTTTTGTCAAGAAGTCCGGCTTCCTTTAAGCCTAGCGCCACTTTGTAAGGAGACAATTCCCCTAAACGGGAGAAATATTTCTTTCCCTCGATTTTAATCCCGGCGGCGTGGATGATTTCTTCATAGTATGGCTCCAGCTCCTCAATCACCAGAACTTTCTGGTGTGAGGAGACGAATTTTCGGATTTTCTCAATCGGCAAAGGGAAACCGAATCCGATTTTCAGATAATCGGCATCAGGTAAATTGTCTTTGGCATATTGGTAAGCGATACCACCGCTGATAATTCCAATTTTTGAACCGTTGTTTTCAATCACGTTCAGTTCAGTTTCTTCGGAATACTGCTGAAGTTTTTCCAGCCGTTGGGTTACTATGAGATGTCGTTTCTTGGCATTCGCCGGGATCATCACATATTTTTGCATATCCCGTTTAAAACCGACCGACTCAATTTTAACCGGCTCATTTTCCTCAATTATCCCTTTGGAATGTGAAATGCGGGTGGTCATTCTCAGCATGACCGGCGTATCAAATTTTTCAGAAATCTCAAAAGCTTTCAGCACAAAATCTTTAGATTCCTGGCTATCGGACGGTTCCAGAAACGGTATCTGGGCAAACTTGGCGTAGAAGCGGTTATCCTGCTCATTCTGGGATGAGTGCATTTCCGGATCATCGGCCGAAATCAGCACAAAGCCGCCATTGACGCCGGTATAGGCAAAAGTCATAAACGGGTCGGCGGCGACATTCAAGCCGACATGCTTCATAGTTACCAGTGCGCGGGCGCCGCCCAGCGAGGCTCCAATACCAACCTCGAAGGCCACTTTTTCGTTAGGCGACCACTCCGAATAAATGGAGCGATACTCTTCGGCAAGCGTTTCCAAAATCTCTGTTGATGGAGTTCCCGGATAGCCGACCGCAAGCTTCACTCCAGCCTCGTAGGCGCCCCGAGCGACCGCCTCATTACCCGATAAAAATCTTCTCATAAAGAATCTCGAATTTGATTAATTTTCTTACTCAATTATAAGACAAACCGGTTTCCGGCGCAACCCCCCTGTGAATGATTTCGCTATAGAGGAACAATTTCCGTAAGTCACGTTTAGAGTGATTCGCAATAGGCGAAGAACAAGAAACTCGACATTATTTATCCATATCAAAAAATATACGGAAATAATCTCCCATTCTATGAAATTAGGTTGACGGGAATAACCGGCGATGCCTATATTAATACCCCTTTCTAAAGAGGAAATTCTTATGAAATTCGATAGCTCCATATTCAAGGCCTACGATATCCGCGGCACTGTGCCCGATCAGCTCAATTCCGAAATTGCCTATCGGATCGGCAACGCGCTGGCAGGTTATTTGAAACCTGAATCGATCGCCGTTGGCCGTGATATGCGACTTTCTTCAGGGGAAATGCTGGACGCTCTCGTCCGGGGAATAATCGATGCGGGAGTCGATGTAATCGATTTGGGATTAATTTCCACCGATGGCCTTTATTTTGCCGTCGGCAAATACGGGTATGACGGCGGCGTTATGATTACCGCCAGCCACAATCCCAAGCAATACAATGGCTTCAAAATCTGCCGCAAGGAGGCGCTGCCCCTTTCCGGTCAAGAGGGATTGGATAAAATTCAGTTAACCCTTGAGGAAGATACTCTCATCAAATCGCCCCAGCGGGGGAATATTCACCGGAAAGATATAAGTGGAGACTACGCCGTTCATTGCCTTTCATTTATTGATCCCTCTCTTATCAAACCTTTCAAAATTGTGGTCGATGCCGGCAATGGAATGGCCGGGGCTACCCTTCCACCGGTTTTCGAAAAACTGCCGTTAAAGGTTTTCCCACTCTATTTTGAACTCGACGGCTCCTTTCCTAACCATCCGGCCTCGCCGATTGAACTGGAAAATCTACGCGATCTTCAAAAAAAGATAGCGGAAGAAAGGGCCCATTTCGGAGTCGCTTTTGACGGCGACGCTGATCGGATGTTCTTAATTGATCGTAATGGCAAACAACTTGGCGGCGACATGGTTACTGCTCTTGTGGCGGATAATCTTCTCGACAAATACCCCGGAGAGACTATCCTGTATAATTTAATATGTTCCAAGGCAGTCCCGCAATTGATTGAGAGAAAAGGCGGAAAAGCCATCAAAACCAAAGTCGGGCATGCTCTTATTAAGCCCCTGATGAAAAAGTATAATGCTATTTTTGGCGGAGAGCATTCAGGGCATTTCTATTTTCGCAATAACTGGTTTGCCGACTCAGGCCTAATTGCCCTTTTGGTTTGTCTTGAATTACTCAGCCGCAGTGATAAAAAACTCGATGAAAAGGTAAAAGAGATTGATCCCTATTTTCGTTCCGGTGAAATCAATAGCCGGGTTGCATCGGCTAGTGACACCATTGAGGCGATAGCGGCCTATTTCACCAACGGCGAGCAGGACCGTCTTGATGGCTTGACAGTCTCTTATAAAGATTTTTGGTTCAACGTCAGGCCTTCAAATACCGAACCACTGATAAGACTTAATGCCGAGGCCGATTCCAAAGAACTCCTCGATGAAAAAACACAGGAAATTCTTAAAATAATCCGCTCCTAAAATTTGTTTGGGGATCTCATTCCTTTTGTATATGTCCCAAAATTCTTACTTTCCAGGATGAAAGGAATCTATTTAATTATAGGGAGCATTTTTTAATTATAATTATTAATATCTATACAATATGGTTGAAGCAAAATTAAAATGGAGCGGCGGAATTCGTTTTGAGGGGGTTTCTTTGTTCGGACTTCCGATTGCTACCGATGGGTCCATTGAGGTCGGCGGTGAAGAAAAAGGTTATAAACCGACCGAGCTGGTTCTTTTCGGGCTGGCCGGATGCACCGGGATCGATGTTGTTACAATTTTAAAGAAAATGCATCAGGAATTAACCGCTGTTGAAATTGAGGTCAAAGGTTATCAGCCGGAAGAGTATCCCAAACCGTTTAATAAAATAGAGATTAAGTATATATTCAGGGGAAAGAAGCTGGATAAAAATAAGATTGAGCAGGCCATAAAACTTTCCGAAGGGAAATACTGTTCCGTAAGTCAGAGTCTGAACGGCACGGCCCAAATAAGTTTTTCCTATAACATATATAATGAATGATGTGAATGAATTTATTTCTTAAATTAGAGTATCTATGCCGATCTTTGAATATATATGCGGTAAATGCGGTCATCAATTTGAGCAATTAGTCTTCAGAGCGGCCGAGAGCATAAATTGCCCCGCCTGTGATTCAGATTCGGTGAGCAAATTGGTATCGACCTTTGCCTCAAATGCTTTTGAGGGGAAGGGCTCCCATTGCAGTTCGGGAAATTGCATCAAGAAACATAATTTTGGCTGAGCTTCCTGCTGATTCAAGGGCCGTCGGCCCGATATTAACCAAAGGGCAATTGCTGGAGTCTCTAGCCAATGAATGAATATCGAGCCGAAGTAAATACAATTTCGAAACCCTCTTAAAAAAGCCATAGAGTCCCAACCTGATACAACCCGGGATAGCTTCTAAGACGATTTTCCCGCCTGGATGCAATCCAATTTTTCCATTTATTGCGGAATAAAAACCGTTATATTTTCCCATTAAGAAATTAAAGAAACTGGAATACCCGTATTTGAACTGGAACTGTACTGCAGAGGGGAATAGCCATCCTCTAGGGACCGTTGATAAGCCCCGCACGCGGTTGTGTCAGGCAGGTCTTTCACGCGCAGTCAGGAATCCCTTCCTGACTGCAGAATGTTCCGTCGGGAAAGGGTTCCCAACGGCGCAAGGCGAAGACAAGAGGTTTTTCGACATTCCCCCTAAGTACGCCGTAGGATATCGAAAGGAGTCTTTCCATGCCGACTATTTTCTGGCTCTGGCTGGCGGCGGCGGTGATTTTTTTGATTGCTGAGATTGGCTCGCCGACTTTGGTTTTTGCTTGTTTTGTTGTAGGCGCCGTCGGTGCCGCGGTAGCTTCAACCTTAACTTCCTCATATCTTCATCAGCTGGGAATTTTTGCCGGTATTTCTATTGTTCTCATACCCCTGACTCGCCCGCTGGCAAAAAAAATCACGAAACCTTCACCTCAGCCAACTAATGTCGATGCTATGCTGGGGCGTTCGGGAATAGTCATCGAGAAAATCGAACCTCACGCCGATCGGGGGCAGGTAAGAGTTGACGGCCAGATCTGGAGAGCCGATGCTGACATCTCTATCGAGGAGGGAGATAAGATTAAGGTTGAGAAAATTCTAGGCACTAAACTGATTGTATCGAAACTCGGACAAAGTTGAATAATTAAGAAAAACGCAGGGGAAGGATATTATTATGGAAGCCTATGTCTTTGTGGGAGTTGTTGTTGTGCTGGCCTTTATTCTGGGCGGGATGTCAATCAGAATTATCCGTCCTTATGAAAAAGGGTTAGTGGAAAGACTGGGGAGATATCAAAGAACTCTGGATTCCGGCCTTAATCTGGTTATGCCGTTTTTTGATATGGTGCTGACGGT
Source organism: Candidatus Zixiibacteriota bacterium (assembly GCA_026397495.1). Classification (GTDB taxonomy): domain Bacteria; phylum Zixibacteria; class MSB-5A5; order GN15; family PGXB01; genus JAPLUS01. The sequence continues at coordinate 9,930 of JAPLUS010000113.1, forward strand.
GGATATGCGCGAGGTGGTTCTGGATGTACCGCCGCAAACGGTTATTACCAAAGATAATGTCAATGTCGAAGTGGACTGCATTATTTATTGTCAGGTAACCGATCCGGTTAGGGCGCGGTATGAAATTTCCAACTATATTATGGCGGCGACCAAGCTGGCGCAAACCAACCTTCGTAATGTTCTTGGCGAGATGGAACTGGATCAGTCGCTGACCTCACGCGATACTATCAATACTCAACTCCGCACCGTGCTCGATTCAGCCACTGATAAGTGGGGGATCAAGGTTAATCGGGTGGAGATTCAGAGGATTGACCCGCCGGTGGATATCACTGAGGCGATGAGCCGTCAGATGAAAGCTGAACGCGATAAGCGAGCCATTATTCTGGAAGCTGAGGGGAGTCGGCAGTCTTCGATTGTGCGGGCGGAAGGATTTAAGCAAGCGGCAATTCTGGAAGCCGAAGGGTATTCCCAGGCGGTCAGGACCAAAGCCGATGCCGAGAAATACCGTCAGGTTGCGGTGGCGGAAGGTGAAGCGCAGGCGATTTCCAATGTCTTCAATGCCATTCACAGCGGGAAGCCGGATAAGGAGCTGATAACGCTTAAATATCTGGAGATGTTGCCCAAGTTTGCCAATGGGACAGCCAACAAGATATTTATGCCATATGAGGCCAGCGGAATATTAAGCGCTCTTTCGGCGATGGTGGAAGGGATTCGCGGCGACAAACCGCCCGAAAAACCAAAAGCGCAATAGATTGGGCGGTACCCGGACCGCGCACGCCGGCCCACGAGGTTGGCCATGTCTTTGGTGAGTTGGATAATATTGGTGGACTTATGGATCAAACCGAGGGTCGGACAAGCGGTAACTTTGCACCGCACTCGCTCGCTGCAATACGCGCAATTGATAACCCATAGTCGGAGCGAAGTCTAATCTAGTAAAAGAATATTATTAGAGTAAATAGAGGAGACGACATGACTGCGAAATTGAATACTTATTATATTCCCAAATATTTATTAATGGGTATAGTCGCTGCATATATGTTCGTGGCGCAACCCGTCATCGCATTGCAATTGAGTTTGTCGTTCCTCCATACAGCCGATATTGGAAGTAATTCGGCAATATCTAATGAGCCGGGCTACGGCGAGGAAACGATTCAACTGGGTGCCCCGCTCTTCATCCGAATTGAACTTCTAAACGAT
>JAPLUS010000346.1 GCA_026397495.1 Candidatus Zixiibacteriota bacterium
ATCCACAACACGGCCGCAGACATAAACAGCAGAGGTATCAACATTGGTAACCGTTATGACCACATTCTCAGAATCGGGAACTATGCCGTCGCTGACAATAAACCAAACCGGATAACTGCCGGATTGAGTAAAATCGGGAGCGAAATTGAAAGTTGCCGTCCCATTGCCGTTGTTAGTGAGAGTGGCATTAGGCGGCAAGGTACCGCTGGAGAATGTAAGCGGATCAGTATCCGGATCGGTACCTATAATATTGAAATTGAGAATGGCCCCTTCATTTACGCTCTTAGGCCCAATAACACCTAGAACCGGTGGCTGATTGGTTTTAACATCCCAGCAGGTTTTGGGGAAACCAGGCTGCGGCTCATCAAATACCCAATCATAGGTACCATTAAATATTTGAGTACTATCAATACATAAGGTCCCAGAAGTTGAGGAAGTGCTAAAACCCCAATGAGCAATCAGTATCTCACCCAGACCAAACGGATATGCATTACCACTGGCAATACCCGTAAGATTGAAAGTGTCCGGAAGTGTTCCATTAAAACTTCCCGGATAAACCCCACACAGCATATCAAAAAATGAAATAAAATTCGCCGGCATATATTTCAGTCTGGTAACGGCGTTGGTAACAATCTGAGCACTATTGGCCAAGGGATCGGTCCACTGAACCGCAATTGTTCCGGTAAATTGGAAAGGCGAAGACCAAGTAGATCTATACGAGTATAGGGGATTGCCCGGATCCCATGTGCCAATTGTGTCATTATTGGTGGCATAAACGTTGAGGGTACAAGGTAGATTAGGTTTAATTTTCCAGACGCCGCCACCCTCATTAGAGGCCCCGGGGCCCGAGATAGCCGCCCGAAAATCCATACCTAATACCTGTCCAAAGGATAGCAGGGATAAAACAAAAACAATTAAAAACAGTCTTCCTTTCATACTTCTTTTCTCCTACTTTATCATTAGTGATTCTTATGAATCCCCGTGATGAGGGTACAATGGTAAAGGTATCTTATCTCCCTACAGCCATTTTGAAAATAGCCGCAGGAATAATGATAACCGATACCATTTGTGTTTCATTTCAATTTCTTCCTCCTCAGTAGTTTTGTTTGACCAACTTTTCCGCATATACCGTTACTTAGCAAATTCATTCTTGAAAAAACCATATTGTCTGCACACTACAACAGAATGCCATTTTGCATCCGTAAGAATTCCTTGGTCCAACTTATATCTTCTATGTTTGTAACTATGGCCACTATCTCTTTTTGCAGCAAATTCAATACCTTGAGGTATATTATCTGCTATGTCAGAGCAAGCCTCCGGAAGGGTTTCGTCAGTAATAAGATATAATAATGGGAGATTTTGTCAAGCAAATTAGTAAAATTTTGGTGCGCAAAATATTGCATATTTTGATTATTGCGTCGCACTGCCGTCTATCTGTCTCCGTCTCCACCAGAGTAAAATAAGCATCAGGATTGCACCAAACATATCCGCCAAAAAATCCCAAAAATTGGGATCTCTTCCCGGAACATATTGCTGATAGAATTCATCTGCATAGCCAAAAAAAATCAGAAACAGAAGCGACAGCAAGAAAGCTGTCGTCAATCTTAGCCGATTCGATATATGGGAGAAGGATCGAAAAACGAGGAAGGCGAAGATTCCATATTCGAAAATATGCGCAATTTTATCCAGCTCAAAATACTTAAACCGCGGAGGTATCCCACCATTCCCTACCTGGTCGGGAAAAATGTTTACTTGAGAGTAATAGAGCCGGAAGATAATGAGACAACCTTTCTATGGTTTCTTCATTCGGATCCACAGTCTCAGACATGCCATCAACCAATCCTTGTTTCGCCGCATGAGGTGGTAGAAGCGGCCAGGAAACGGGAGAAGAGCCCCAAGGAAGGTGATTTTCTTATCATCCGAAAGGAAGATAATCAGGCGGTCGGCAAGCTCCGCTATTTTAATCTCAACATGCTCAGTCGTTCGGTCGACCTTTGCTATATCACCGCCCCTGACGAAAGGCAGAAGGGATATGCAAAGGAAGCCCTTAGACTGATGATTAGGTATCTTTTCACCGCTATGAATCTCAATAAAATCTACGCGCAAACGGCATCATTCAATACCGCCTCGGTAGCTTTGTTGAAATCGCTGGATTTTAAGCTCGATGGGACTCTCCGCCAGCATCATTTACCATACCGGCCCCTGCCGGCCTATTAATTGCCCGATAACACATTGACCGGACACTCCCTTAGATTTTGAATCTGTTAATTTTTTGAACATTTTGCCGAATTATTCAATATACACGGAGAACAAGAAGTATAAAAATGGGATTGTTTTAAGAGGAATATCAGATGCATTTGACCGGTCATCAGGAAAAAGAACAAAATTATTATGATTCTATATTCGACCGAGGTTATAATACCTGTAATTACTACCCATTATATAACGAAGTTCTCCAAATGATCAGCCAAATTTCTTCACCTCATATTCTTGAAGTGGGTTGCGGCGTCGGAGATTTGGGGAAAATGATTGTGGAAAAAGGATATCCCTATCGCGGTTTTGATTTCAGTGAGGTGGCGGTTAAATGCAGTCAGCAGCTCTGTCCTCAAGGCAACTTCTCGGTCGGTGATGCCTATAATATCCAATGCTATCTTCCCCGTAATTATAATATCGTTGTGGCCCTGGAGGTGTTGGAGCATATCAATGATCTTCGGATGATTGAAAATATTCCCAATGGTGTGGCATTAATTGCCTCGGTTCCCAATTATGACGACCCCGCCCATTTGCGGCTTTATCAGGATCCCAATAAGGATATCATTGAGAGGTTCAAACCTTACTTGAAAATAGTCGATATCAAATCCTTTGCCTCACCCGATCCTCTTGGCAAAGCCATTTTTCTTTTCCGGGGAATACGTTATTTCCCAATTTCCGGACGAGATACACTTAGCACAAATGACACCGAGGCAACACCGATATTCACTCCGGAAGCAAAACGTAATCCCCCCAGTCCCTGTGGACGTGGGAAAAAATATAAGAAATGTTGTTTGCTTGAAAAACTCTAAACCTAACAGTATTGTAGGTCGGCGTTCCAAATTCCGACGATAGTCGGAATGAGAAACCCGACATCTTCAATTCATTCCCCATAATCCATATCTTTTTGCAGAAGCAGAGCTCCCCGCCACGTGTACTACTTCAGGGTTTCGGTAACAAATCGGGGACATATTGCAGTACTCGTAGTAAAGGTAGGGCGGAACTGCCCGCCGCGGCGGGGGGTTCTGCCAATTAAAGTCCGTTCTACCGTGTAAGACTATTTTATTACCATTATTTCCGGGCAGACTAAAGATTGCCCAAGAGTAGGGTACGAGCCCTGTGCTTGCCCGTCTGCGGTGGGCTCGTGCCATTATTAATTTTATAATGGAAATTGGTACCCCATCCAACGGATGGGATTAGGCATTAGTACTGATATGCCGGGGATTAAATCATGAACTCAAGACATTTGAAGATAACAATATTATAATATTCCCCCTTGAAGCGGGGGATATATTAAATTTAATGCATCAAGATAAATCGGCATTGGGATATAGGGTCGGGGAGATTAAAATCGATGCAGAGCAGGTTATACAAAAAGTCCCATCCGTTGGATGGGTTACCGGTTCTCGTGTGAGACCATTTCATTATCACTATATTTCCGGGCAGACTAAAGTCTGCCGCGCACAACATGATTTCATATCAAATCCATTTGTCGGGTTTCTCACTTGTTCACTTCGTTCACCGTTTCGAAACCCGACCTACAACTCAGAATCAAATAGACAGGAAAAATGTATTGACTATTAATCGGGGTGAGAGGATTTGAACCTCCGGCATCTTGCTCCCAAAGCAAGCGCGCTAACCGGGCTGCGCTACACCCCGATATTTATCATTTCAATATACAAACTTATATGCCGCCAACTCAAGGGAAGATTTTCAGCGCCAATTCCGGCCTTGAGAAAGTCGAACGATTACCGGCGCTTAAGATATTCCACCAGTATATTTCTTGCCCCAAGGAGAGCTTTCCCCCGATGAGAAACCTGATTTTTTTCTTTAAGCGTCATCTCGGCAAAAGTTTTTTGGGCCGGAGGATAAAAGAAAATGGGGTCATAACCGAATCCGGAATTGCCTGATGAATTCTCAAGAATAATTCCCTCGACTATTCCCTCCACGACCTCCACTCTTTCACCATTCCAGGCGATGGCAATCGCAGTCCTAAATTTGGCCGACCGTTTCCTTTCGGGAACGCCCTCAAGCATTTTCAGCAGCTTTTTATTATTATCATCATAGGTGCATGCTCATCCGCCAACGCCGGATAGCCGGTGAATTGAGCAATCATTTTGGCTTTAAGTATGGCATTTTCCTCAAGCGTCCGGCCGGTTTCTTCAACTTCAGGGAAATTGAGAAAATCCTCAAAAGTGAGAATAGTGATCGGCAGATCCTCGAGGATATTTTTCATCTCTTTGATTTTATCCTTATTTCTGGTGGCCAGGACAAGCTGCATCACTCGATCCCAGTATTGTAGGTCGGCGTTCCGAATTCCGACGATAGTCGGAATGAGAAACCCGACATCTTCAATTCATTCTCCATAATCATTCTCGAACGTAAAACCCGACCCAACTCCCCAATTCGCTTCATATAAACCCCGTCTATGGTAATCTCATAATGATGAATCCCGGTAATCAAACGGATTATTCACAAACCCATGTTTTACCGGATTATAATGAATATAATCCAGATGCCGGTTTAAATCCTTATTATCTCTAATAATATGATCCCAAAAGCGATTCTGCCATACTTTCCCTGTTCCTTTGCTTTTTCGATAATGAATTGAATAGCGAAGTTTAAAATTATGCATCAGCCTTAAAATATTTCCACCCGCCACGTCAATTATGATATGGAAATGATTCGACAAAATTACCCATGCTTCGGGTTTAATGTCAACCCAACATGACCAAAATAGGGAAAGGTTCTCCAGAAGGATTGGTGCCCTTTTTAGGGTAACCGCAGTTATGAAATATTTTTTACCTGTCAGGTTATATCGGCGCAATGATTTCATATTAAATACTTTTGTCGGGTTTCTCATTCCGACTATCGTCGGAATGAGAAACCCGACCTACAACTGGTGGCCAGGACAAGCTGCATATTGGTTAATTCATCATTAGTTGTAATATGTTTTTCAGAGTATGAAATATATCGACACCTTAGATTAAAGTCAAATAGGAAAAGGATATAAGAAGGACTGTCCCACCGGTCTCTATATCTATGGAAGACGGGTATAGCGGAGAGCTTTGGAGGGGCAAAAATGGGCGCAGGCCGGGTCGCCCTGGCAAAGATCACATTTGACAATTTCATCGTGCACCTCATCCACCAGCGCACATCCAAAGGGGCAAGCGGCAACACAAGCCATACATTTTACACATCGGCCAAGGTCAAGTTCAATCGCTCCCGTTTCTTCGTTTCTTCTCAGGGCGTTAAAAAAGCAGGATTTGACACAGGCGGGATCATCGCACTGCAAACAGGTAACGGGAACATATTTATCTTTGGCATGCGCCAACGGGTAGATGCGGCTTCGTCCCGGTTTGAGATTTCTGGCGTGGCTGAAAGCACAGGCCAACTCGCAGGTACGGCAACCGGTGCACAGCCATGGCTCAACTATAAAGCGGTACTTCACTGGGTCGCCTCCTCTGCGGAGACGACAATTCTACCCATAGTTTTTGATAATTCCATCCGCTTGCAATCATCACATATATCAAAATAGCTCATTGGTAAATTTCTCTTCCGGCTTTGATATTCGGCAAAATCTTTAGTTATTGTCTTCTTGCCGCATTTCTTGCAGGCGAGAAGCTCGAAACGCCGCTCCCAAATAGTCCGGCCGGTATCGTCATCAGTCCATTCAATAAAATGAGTCGGGCAGATCTGCGCACAACTAAGACAGCCGACACAATCGACCGGGGCTTCCCGCAGCGGCCCTGAAATCACCTTATCATGTCCCCGCTCAGCGGCCGAGATGGCAAAACAGCCCAATTCAGCACAAATACGGGTGCAAGCATAACACATGATGCAATTGTCTCCATCAGGGACAGTCTGGAAGCGGGTCTGGGTGATCCCATATTCTCCGGCCATTTTCTGAATCACCTCCGAATGCGGAGAACGAGCCATATAGAGTTCAATAATGGTCTGGCGCAGTTCCTGCAGATAGGGCGTGTGAGTAGCGATAATCAGCTCCGCCTCGACCGGATAAAGACAGGAAGTAACATGCCGCGACCAACCATTCCATTCCTTTTTAGTTATTTCAACCATGCAAAGGCGGCAGGATCCGCAGGGTTCGACGGCATCGTGATGGCAGAGAGCGGGAATATCTATCCCCTGTCGGCGGATAGTGGTCAGAAGCATTTCCCCATCTTCAGCTTGAACCGCTTTTCCATTTATATGAATCGTTACCATATTTTACCTGTCTATTTGATCTCTATAGCATCAAAGCGGCAGACTGCATAGCAGGAGCCGCAACGATCGCAGATTTCCTGATTTATGATATGTATTTTCTTTTTCTCGCCGGTGATGGCCCTCACCGGACAAGCCTTGATGCAAGCCAGACAGCCGGTGCAATTATCGGTTATATTATAGCGGATAAGCGCCCGACAAACGCCGGCCGGGCATTTTTTATCGCGAATGTGAGTTTCATATTCTTCACGGAAATACATTAAAGTACTCATCAGCGGATTGGGACCTGATTGCCCCAGTCCGCAAAGAGAGCTAATTTGAATATGCTTGGACAACTGTTCCATCAACTCCAGATCCCCCTCCCGTCCTTCTCCTTCAGTAATCCTTTTACAAATTTGACGTAATTGGTACAATCCCTCACGACAGGGAACACACTTACCGCATGATTCGCTGACCAGAAATGAGAGAAAATAACGGGCTATTTCAACCATGCAAGTATGGTCGTCCATAATAATCATCCCGCCCGAACCCATCATTGATCCCGCCTCGGTCAAGGAATCAAAATCAACCGGCAGATTAAGTTTCGATTCCGGCAGACAGCCGCCCGAAGGCCCGCCGGTTTGAACCGCTTTAAATTTACGGCCATCAGGAGCACCGCCGCCAATATCGAAAATTATTTCCCGGAGAGTTATGCCCATCGGCACTTCAAGTAAGCCGCAGTTTTTGACCTTACCGGCTAAAGAGAAAACCTTCGTCCCGGTACTTTTTTTGGTGCCAATGGAAGCAAACCAGTCGGCGCCTTTATCAATAATCACCGGCACCGTAGCAAAAGTCTCCACGTTATTAAGAACCGTCGGTTTATCATAAAGCCCTTTGACTACCGAGTGGATATATTTGGCGCGCGGTTCCCCTATATCACCGGCAATCGATTTCATCAGGGCCGATGACTCTCCACAGACAAAGGCGCCGCCGCCACGATTGACCTGAATATCAAAAGACAGGTCTGTCCCCATAATATTCTTACCCAGAAGACCATGCTCACGGGCCGCTTCAATGGCAATTTTCAGATTGACAATGGCAAGAGGATACTCCTCCCGAACATAGATATAACCCTGAATAGAGCCGATGGCATAGGCACAAATAATCATCCCTTCCAGCACCGAATGCGGGTCACTTCCCATGGTCGTTCGATCCATAAAGGCGCCGGGGTCTCCTTCATCGCCATTACAGACAACATATCGGATATCCGCTTCAACTTTGGCACAAGTGGCCCATTTCCTGCCGGTTGGAAATCCACCGCCGCCTCGTCCGCGCAGACCGGACTTGGCCATTTCATCTATTATCTGTTGAGGAGTCATTTCGGTCAATGCTTTGGCCAGCGCCGAGTAACCGTCATAGGCAACATAATCGGTTATTCGATGAGGATCAATATGACCAACATTACGCAAGGATATTCTCCGCTGGCGGGCATAAAAAGGTATTTTTTTGAATTCGGGAATCTTCTCCCCGGTATTGGGGTCAGTATATATCAGCCTATCAATTATCTTATTCTTTTTGAGAGTTTCTTCCACAATCCTGGAGACATCACTCTTTTTGACCTTAGTATAAAAAGTCCCTTCCGGCTCTATAATCACCAATGCCCCAAGGGCACAATAACCATGACAGCCGGTTTCTATAACGGCTTCAACCGATATATTTTTTATCTCATTTTCCGATAGAATCCTTTTGAATTCTCCAAGGATTTCTATCGAACCATTTGCCCGGCAAGCTTCGCCCAGACATACCAAAATTTTTCTTTTATGGGCATCAAGAGCTTCGCGACACTCCGTTCTCCATTTGCCCAATTTTTTTATATCATCAATCAGCATTTCGTTCTTTCTTCACTAATGGCAAGGCCTGGTCGCTACG
>JAPLUS010000037.1 GCA_026397495.1 Candidatus Zixiibacteriota bacterium
AACAAAACTCAACTGGTGGTTGAAACGGGTGAGAGATATTTTGAGAAACTGGTTATTGGCCGGCGTTTTCAAGATGCCCATTATATTACTTCCCGCATCTGCGGTGTTTGCCCAGTTGCTCATCAGATGGCGGCGATAAAAGCCGTTGAGGACGCCTTTAAAATTGAGGTTAACGAGACTATTATCGGTTTTAGAAAGATACTTTTGGCGGCACAAGTTATCCAAAGCCATACCCTGCATTTATATTTTCTTGCCTTGCCTGATTATCTGGGGCTTGACTCAACCATTTCGCTTGCGGACAAAGACCCAAAAAAATTGCGCACGGCACTCGATTTAAAGCATTTTGCCGACGAAGTGGTAGAGATTGTTGGCGGCAAGGCAGTCCATCCGACAACACCAACCGTCGGAGGGTTTCTCAAGCTTCCATCAAAAAAAAGCTTAAAAAAATTATTAAATAATACGCAGAAACAAATCGAAAATGCCAAAACGACGATCAACCTTTTTGCCCGTTTTGAACATCCTGATTTCCCGCACAAGGTGGAATTTTTGACTCTGGATGATTATGATTTTTATTCCGGTGATGTAATTTCAAATTTTGACTCAAGTTTTAAACCCAGAGATTATAAAAAAAGAATCAAAGAAAGTGTTAAAAAATACTCAAGTGCTAAGTTTTCCTTGCATAGAGGCAAAAACATTGATCATCTGCCCTCTCCCCGTCCTTTTATGACAGGCGCCCTAGCACGCATCAATAATTTGGGCAATGAGCTCTCCCCTTATGCCAAAATTGAAAAAAGCACTACTTTAAAAACGCCAAACTATAATCCTTATTTGAATAATTTAGCTCAGGCGATTGAGCTGTTACATTCTCTGGAGATAATTACTAAATACTGCTCTGAATTAATTGAAGATAAATGGCAAACTAAATTGGTTGATTTTAAACCCGTGCGGGGAAGCGGCGTCGGCGCAGTTGAAGCTCCGCGCGGCGTTCTTTATCATTACGTAAAAACTAATAACGCGGGTGATATTATTGATTATGATATTATTCCGCCCACCGCCCAGAATTTAGCTAATTTAGAGCAGGATGCCAAAGAGCTAATCAAAGCGACTAAAAATCTCTCATCATTAAAAAGACGAAAACTTTTGGAGATGTTAGTTCGCGCCTACGACCCCTGCATAACTTGTTCGGTGCATTAAAAAAGCGCCTAAACGGCTAAGCTAGGCGCTTGAGTCACCCCCTTTTTTGTTTCTTTATTGTTTGGCTACTCCTCCGGGTCAGGCTCGACCTCTGCATCCTGCTGGATGATTGGACAAGCCTTCTGCTTGAGAGCCCCCAGGATGATTCCCAGTGTCGGGAACCATCTGCCTTCGGATGGCTCGCCTCCTCCCTGGCGTGGTCCTGTCGCTTCGGCTGTGGCTGCCGCCTCCATGCGTTTGGTGTTCAGCTCGCTGCAGGCGAACATCAGGATGACGAAGACCACCACTGAGGACAGGAAGAGGGAAAGGTAGAACTGGACCGTGGAGAAGACCATCTCCTTAGCGGTGACCGCCATCAAGGGCATAGCAATAGCGCAGGCGATGATGAGAAGCAAGATCGGCGAGTACTTCAGCACCCTGTTATCGTCGTAGTCGACGCCCGCTATGCTGAGAGCGATCAGACTGAACAGCACCTTGAGGACGAGCCACAAGACCTGAATGCAGACGGTGTACCCGACGGAGAAGAGAATGAACCAGAAGGCGATGGAACCAGAGAAGCCCGGCCAGTTGATCCAGCCTTCTGCTCCTGCCACCTCTCGGATGATGAGCCAGGTCGGGATGCCGAAGATGCCCGCCAACAGCAACGAAACGAAAGGCGGGAAACCAAGCACCCTTGATCCCAGCTTCATCAGGGT
>JAPLUS010000306.1 GCA_026397495.1 Candidatus Zixiibacteriota bacterium
CCTTGCTCGACCCTGCCCGTCCGGCAGGCGGGCGGCAGGCGGGCGGCGGCCGAGTCCTGGTTGCCAATATTATAAAATATCGTTACCGAAACTGTGAAGAATTACACACGGCGGACTGACTGACTGCTCTGACAATATGAAATATATTTGGAGGTGAAAATATGAAACAATACATTATCATTATTATGGCACTTGCCCCAATTCTTTGTTCTCCCGTTTCGCCTCAGCAAGCGCCCAATGATTCCACTCAGAACAAAAGCGAGGCTAAAATGAAAATCACCAGCACGGCTTTTAAGGAAGGTGAGTTTATCCCGGTCAAATATACCTGCGATGGGCCTGATGTTTCGCCGCCCCTGGCCTTTTCCGATATTCCCATTAATACTAAATCCCTGGCGCTTATTTGTGATGATCCCGATGCCCCGAATGGCAATTGGGTACATTGGATTATATACAATTTCCCCGTTGATGTAAAAAATATTCCGGAGAGCGTCCCCCATGCGGTTTCGGCCATTGTGAAAATCGACGGCAAAGAAGTTGCTTTGCAGCATGGAAAAAGCAGTTTCGGACGGTATGGCTATGGCGGTCCGTGCCCCCCCATGGGGTCGGCTCACCACTATTATTTCAAACTATATGCTCTGAATTCCCAAGTTAATTTCACCATTGAAAAAGTGAAAAGTGGTATTACTAAGAGAATTCTGTTGGAGAATATGAAAGGGCATATTATAGCTGAAACTTCTTTAATGGGCAAATATCAGCGGAAATAGCGCCTATTCCATTTTCTTGAAAGCGCGAATAATATCATATGGTTCTTTGGCATTCATTAATTCCTGGCGGAATTCCTCATATTGAATCGACTGGGCCAAAGATTTAAAAACTTTAAGATAGAAATTATCATCGTATGGCGGGGCGGCCATAATGAAGAAGAGATGCACCGGTTGGTTATCGGGCGCATCAAACGGATACCCGTCTTTGGACCGGGCCACACCGATTATAAATTCTTTCGCCTGCATCGTTCTGATATGCGGGATGGCGATCCCATGACCTATGGCAGTCGAGGCCTTCCGCTCCCGATTAATCAAATCAGTCAACAGTCGGCAGTTATTACCGGTTCGACCGGAAAGCTCGAGGATATTAACCAGCTCGCCAAGAATCCGTTCCTTGTTCCGTTCCCGCCATTGGTGTGAAGCGGGGGTTTCCGGCGCTGGTTCCTGCTCGCACTGAAAATTGAGCTTTATTAGTTCTTCCTTAAGAAATCGTGAAATGTTCATACTAATTTATTTATCGTCTTCAAACCCTTAAACCTGAAGGAATTATAAAATAGCGCTGAAATGTCAAGCAATAAATTCTTGTCCGTTTCAATTATCAATGACTCGCTTGACGCAATAATTGTTCCTATTGACATTCAAAATAGTTTTACTTAATTTCGATACCCAAAGATATTGAATTGTATTAACTTTTTTCTTAAATAAACATCTAAGAGATATAAAGTTATTGGAGGCTTATTGCCCTCTTTTCAAAGTATCAAACGGACGCATACTTGCGGCGAATTAACCCTAAAATATTTAGACCAAGCTGTAATCCTTAATGGATGGGTGCAATCATATCGTAATCTTGGCGGATTGCTTTTCTTGGATATTCGTGACCGGTATGGTCTTACCCAAGTGGTATTAAATCCTGCCATTGTGGCCAAAGATCTTTTTGATCTGGCCATCAAGGTACGCAATGAATTTGTTGTGGCCGTGGCAGGGAAAGTCCAAAAACGTCCCAAGGGAACGGAGAATAAGAATCTTGCAACCGGTGAAATCGAGATAGCCGTCAGTGATTTTCATATTCTGGCTGAAGCTAAAACCCCGCCCTTTGAAATTGAAGACCAGACCAATGCCAGTGAAGTCCTTCGGCTGGAGTATCGTTATCTTGATTTGCGCCGCAAACCGCTTCAGGATAAAATCCGCATCCGACATCAAGCGGCCAGGCTGGTGCGAGAATATCTGTCAGGCCAGAGTTTCTATGAAATTGAAACGCCGCTTTTAATTCGTTCAACTCCGGAAGGGGCGCGCGATTATGTGGTTCCCAGTCGAGTTCAGAAGGGGAAATTTTATGCTCTGCCTCAGTCACCGCAACTGCTGAAACAGATTTTGATGATTTCCGGATTTGACAGGTATTTTCAATTGGCACGATGTCTTCGTGATGAAGATCTGCGCGCCGACCGTCAGCCTGAACACACTCAGATAGATATTGAAATGTCTTTTGTAACAAGAGAAGATATTTTTGCGATGTGTGAGGGAATGATGGCCCATATTTTTAAGCAGATACTCAATGTTGAAATTGTTACACCCTTTCCCCAGTTTGAATATGCTGAAGCAATTAACCGTTGGGGGATAGACAAACCGGATCTTCGTTTCGGAATGGAGATTATTGATCTTTCCGAGTTGGTCAAGGAGTGTGGTTTTAAGGTATTTTCTGATAATGTCGACAGAGGGGGGGTGGTCAAGGGAATCTGTTTTAAGAAAGGCGCCACTTATTCACGTAAGCAAATTGATGATTTGACGACGTTAGCCACCAACCTGGGGGCCGGCGGATTGGCATATATTTTAAGGCAAAGAGAGGGCGATAAATCCCCTCTTACCAAATTCATTGGAGAGAATCTGCAGGATGAGATTTGCCGTCGACTCAAGGCCGAACCCGGGGACGCTATTTTCATTATTTCCGGCAAAAAGTCGAAAACGGAATTGATTCTCGGACAATTGCGACTTCATCTGGGGAAAGCCCATAATTTGATGGATGCTAAACGTTGGGAGTTTCTCTGGATCACCCGTTTTCCACTCTTTGAATATAACGAGAATGAAAAGCGGCTGGAGGCAATGCATAATATAGTTTCCAATCCGATTGAGGAAGATTTACATTACTTAAACGACGCCGATAAGAGCGTTTTGCCGATCAGTAATTCGGAACATCCCTTACGCAAGATACGTGCTGAACAGTATGATTTGATCCTTAATGGAATAGAGTTGGCTTCAGGGAGTATTCGCATCAATTGTCGTGAACTGCAGGAAAAAGTACTGAATATACTGGGTATTTCAGATGCTCGAGCTGAGGATATGTTTGGCTTTTTTCTACGGGCCTTGGAATACGGGGCGCCGCCGCATGGTGGTATTGCCGCCGGATTTGATAGAATTATAGCTTTGATGACGGGAGCCGATAGTATTCGTGAAGTGATGGCGTTTCCCAAAACAACCTCAGCGGCATCTTTGATGGATGGCGCCCCTTCCGATATTGATCCGGAGCAATTGCGTGAGCTGGGATTGAAACTTGATGACAATCTTTGAGTAGAGGGAAAATGGTTTTTGGATCGGAAGAAAAATTGTCGCAGACAGTACATATTGAAGGATTTGATCCGCGCCTTCTTTTCGGACAAAATGATATTTATCTTCGAATAATTGAAAAGGCTTTTACAGCATCAATCGTCGCCCGTGGAGATAAAATAATTATTGAAGGAAAAGCCGAAGAGGTTAAGCAGATAGTCAGCCTGTTTAAGGATTTAATCGCCCGATTGGGACAAGGGACAATGATTACTGAACAATATCTGAATTATTCGATGGAGATGGTTAAGGAAGCCGGTGATGGGCCGGCCGAATTAATTGCCGAGAATCGTGCTGATGATTTGGGATTAAAACGGATTATACACCCTAAGACAGTTGGTCAGAAAGTATATCTTGATGCTATTGCTGAGCACGATATTGTCTTCTCCATTGGACCGGCCGGGACCGGAAAAACCTACCTGGCCGTAGCGGAAGCAGTGGCCTCCCTTAAAAAGCGTGAGGTAAATCGTATTGTCTTGGTTCGCCCTGCCGTTGAGGCCGGAGAATCACTTGGTTTTCTTCCGGGGGATATCAGAGCCAAAGTTGATCCATATCTTCGTCCTGTTTATGATGCCCTTCATGAAATGATGCCGGCAGAAAAAATAAAAAAGTTGATTGAGTTGGGTATCATTGAAATTGTGCCGCTGGCCTTTATGCGCGGGCGCACACTTAATCACACCTTTGTTATATTGGATGAAGCTCAAAATACGACGCCGGCACAAATGAAGATGTTTTTGACGCGTCTTGGCGAAGGAGCCAGAGCCGTCATCACCGGCGACATAACTCAAATTGATCTGGATGATAAGAAAGGTTCCGGGCTGGTTGTCATACAAAAAATCTTAACCGGTATAGAAGGAATAAAGTTTATTTATCTTTCTGATAAGGATGTTGTCCGTCATCCCTTGGTGCAGAAAATTATTCGCGCCTATGAACGATTTGAGAAGGGACACTAAAAAGGAGCGGGGGTTCCCCTTTCCACTATGTATAGAATTATCCTTCGCTTGAAAAGATTCGTCAAAAGAATTCTTAAAGTCAAATCTGAGGCGCGACAGGCTCCCTCCAATGGAACTCGCAGCAAGATTGACAAGTTTTTGATGCTATTTTTGGCCGCGGCTTTTATTGCCTTACTGTACCCCGGTAAAAATCTTCTTTTCCCACTTGATTATCCTCAAAAAGGAGAGATTTCTTTTGAGGAAATCAGGGCTCCCTTTCAGGTAACGGTAGCCAAAACTCCTGAAGAATTGAGGGCGGAGCGAGAAACGGCGGCTTATGCTGTGCCGGCCATAATAGACTATGATAGGCCGGTGGCTGACTCGGCCTTATCCCGATTTGAGCAATTTATGATGGAGGCCAATTCAGCCCTTGATATCATTGGTAAGCGCGCGAAGAGCTCAGGACGGGTCCAATTCTCGGCTGAAGCCTTGATAGATTCATTGAAAAACGCTGTTAATGTCAGTTTCCCTTTTGTCGATGGCACGACCATCAGCCAGCTTCTGAGAATGGGAAGCGCGGATTCTGTTCGCACTATCGTCGGCAGTATTCTAAGGGATGAAATATATTTCACCGGGGTGTTACATGACCTCAGCATTCTGCCGGGGCCAAAAACTCGCCCGATTATTATTAGATTGGATAAACGTGAGGTTTTTGTAGTTCGCGACAAACTGCTTGATATCTCGAAAGCTTATATAAACCTTCTGGCGGCGCTGAATAATAGAACTCTCTCTGATTCTTTCGATGTTGATCTATACTACGATCTTGGAAGGCACTTCATTATTCCCAATCTCAATTTAAATGAGAAGGAAATGCAATTGCGCATTGAAGCAGCAATGGCAGAGATCTCGCTGGTGAGTGAGGTGGTTCCGGCCGGAGATGTTATTGTGCGGGCTGGAAGCCGCGTTACCGAACGTCAGGAGAAAATTCTTGAGTCGCTGTATCATCAAGTAGAGATTGCCGGGAAAGCCAGCCATTGGTATCTTCCTCTGCTTCCAATTGTGGCCCGACTGATTCTTACCATAATCGTCTTCCTGATGCTTTACTTGTATCTCT
The DNA here is from genome assembly GCA_026397495.1 of Candidatus Zixiibacteriota bacterium. Classification (GTDB taxonomy): domain Bacteria; phylum Zixibacteria; class MSB-5A5; order GN15; family PGXB01; genus JAPLUS01. Next base: position 5,406 of record JAPLUS010000306.1, read on the forward strand.
ATTATTTCCACCGCCGAATCTATATGTCGAACCCGAAGATTCTGGCGCTCTTCCTTATTTATGGCCTTGAGTTAATCAGTATCTATATGATTGGGGTCAAGTTGAATTTGTCCATTTATCTCTTTCCCGTCGCCATTTTTTCGATTTTAATAACCGTGCTTTTCGACGCCAGGCTTGGCATCTTCAATACTTTTATTTTGGCCATCTTGCTGGGCATACTGCACCGCTTCAATTTCTCGATTACCCTGATTACTGTTATTATCGGTACTGTGGCTTGCTATGCTACCAGCCGCGTCAGACAGCGCTCGGAATTTCTACAACCTGTGGCATATCTATCCATGACTTATATTGCCTTGGTGCTTCTAGCGGAATCCTTTAAGGTTTCGCCGGCGGCCGAACCTTTGAATCTCATTGGTTATGGAGTAATTAACAGCATTATTTCGCCCTTGCTTACGGTCGGAATCCTGCCCATTTTTGAATCGTTATTTGGATTTACTACTGATATTACTCTTCTGGAGCTATCGGATCTGAATCATCCTCTTCTCAAAAGACTGTCGCTGGAGGCTCCGGGAACTTATCATCATTCGATTGTGGTCGGAAACCTTGCCGAGGCGGCAGCCAAGGCGATAAATGCCAATTCCCTGTTAGCGCGGGTAGGTGCATATTATCATGATGTCGGTAAAATTGAAATTCCGGAATATTTTGTTGAAAATCAACTGGGCATAAAGTCTAAACACGAAGGTCTAACACCTTCAATGTCGGCAATTATTTTGGCATCGCATGTCAAGAAAGGACGCCAGCTGGGCGAGGAAGCCGATTTACCGGATGAGATCCTAAATTTTATCGAAGAGCATCATGGAACAATGATTATGACCTATTTTCTCAACAAGGCCAAGGAAATAGGTATGGAAGATTTTTCAGTTGACGATTATCGGTATTTTGGACCGAAGCCTCAAACAAGAGAAACGGCGATTGTGATGTTAGCTGATTCGGTTGAAGCGGCCAGTCGAACACTGGTAGAGCCAAAGTCGGCCAGAATAGGAAATCTGGTGCATGACATTATCACTGACAGGATACAATCGAGAGAGCTGGAAGAATGCCCTCTAACCTTAAAAGATTTGGCCGATATTCAGGAATCCTTTACCCAGATTCTTACCGGCGTTTTTCATCATCGTATAGAATATCCCCAGAAAGAGGAAGACAGGTAATGAGAATTGCCATTACCTCGATAACCAACTGTCGTATTCCCCGGCGAAAAATAGTGAAGTTGCTTAATTTCATCGGCCAAGGGGAAAAGTCTCCGGATTGGAATGTGAGTATAATATTTACGGATGATAAAGAAATTTCGGCGCTGAATAGGCGCTTTCGGGGGAAGTTCGGGCCAACGGATATTCTCTCCTTTAATTTTGATGATGCGCCCGGGAGGGATTCACTCTTGGGGGAAATCTATATTTCTGCTGAAACCGCCATGTCTAATGCGGAAAAAGATGAAATGAGCTTCACCGATGAGATTATTCTCTTATGCTGTCATGGAATGCTACATCTTTTTGGTTATGATCATTTGAAACGGACAGAGCAAATATTGATGCAAAACAGAGAAAAATACTATCTGGAGAAGATGAAAAGATGTTAGTGATATGGTATTTTGTCCTGATTATTGTCATCGATTATATCGGCTATGTTTTCTCGCTTCATTTGCTGACCATCCACCTCACCCGGGAGAAAGCGGAGCCAATGACTGACGGGTTGACCCGTCTTAGTAAACGGTACCTCTCTGAAATTACAGCCAACCCCAGAATATCAATACAGATGGCAGTTATTATCAAGTCGTTTATAATGATTGCAACCTCATTTCTGGCCGTCCTCTCCGCGCAGAGTTTGACGAAAATATATACAGTTGATGCCACTATTATTTTCCTATTGTCGTTTCTGATAATTTGGTCCTTTTATCTGTTTTTCATGGAATACCTGCCTCGCCGCCGCTCTCTTGGGCGTCTTGATCGGGATATCTTGCGCTTGTTGCCTTTCTTCGCTC
>JAPLUS010000092.1 GCA_026397495.1 Candidatus Zixiibacteriota bacterium
ACTGGTGTCAACTATTCTTTGCCGAATAGAATCGGTCGCACTCATGGCAATTAGGTTACTATCAGATATTGCTTTTGTTGAATCAGCAGGTGGTGAAGACGCTGATGCCTGCCAGTTCGCAATCGAGGCCAGAGTTAAAAAAACAACTACAAATAAGATAACCACTTGTTTCATAAGTCTCATATCCTCGGCCATTTTCTTCCAGTGTTAATGATATGGTGAATTGATTGTTTCCATTTATATTTGACTTTAATAATTATCAATATTCGGCAATAGATTGCTAACTCGTCTCCCTTAGCACTTCTGATGGCGTCGTAACCCCTTCCCTAATCAATTCCACCCCTTTTTCTCTAAGTGTACTTATTCCACTTCCTTTTAAAACTGTCAGCAACGCATCTCTATTATCCAAACCCTTTATTATGGCGCTTTCGAATTGCCTGTCTATAGGCAGCATTTCATATATGGCCGTCCGACCCCAGTAACCAATAGACAGACATTTGTCACAACCCTTTCCATTATATATTTTGGTTTCAGAATCAAGACCAAGAGCCAGGGCCGTTGCCTTTTCATTGGAATCCACCGGTTCGGTTTTGCAATGAGGACAGATTTTTCTGATCAACCGTTGGGCAACAATTAATCTAAGGGCTGTTCCAAGCAAATTCTTGTCGGCGCCAAGATCCAATAAGCGGGCAATGGTTGAGATAGAATCATTAGCGTGGACGGTTGATAATACTAAATGCCCCGTTAACGACGCCCGCAAGGCATTATCCAAAGTTTCCTTATCTCTAATCTCCCCAACCATTATGACATTTGGGTCTTGCCGCAAAATAGCACGTAAGGCCGACCCAAAAGTAAGATTAATTTCCGGTTTTGTCTGAGTCTGATTTATTCCCTCAAGATTATATTCTATTGGATCCTCAATAGTAGTGATATTTATGCTCGGGGACTTAATATAATTTAAGGCTGCGTAAAGGGTTGTTGTTTTGCCGGACCCGGTTGGACCGGTTATTAAAATTATCCCATTGGGGAGCTTGATTTTTTCTTTAAATGTGGCGAGATCATCCGGCGCAAATCCAAGCATATTTAAGTCAAGTCTTAGAGTCGATTTATCTAAAAGCCTTAAGACAACTTTCTCACCGAAATCAGTCGGGAGAACGGAAACCCGGATATCAACCAATCTATTATCATATTTGAATCTTATTCTGCCATCCTGCGGTCGTCTTTTCTCGGCAATATCCAATCCGGACATGATCTTTAATCGGGAGGTTACTGCCAATATACTCATTTTTTTTATGATTCTTTTCTGTTGAAGGACTCCATCCAAACGATATCGAACCAGCATTTTCTCTTCAAAAGGTTCCAGGTGTATGTCAGAGGCCTTGAGATTAATTGCTTCTGAAATCAAATCGTCAATGAGTCTTATGGTCGAATGATCCTCCAAAAGTGCATGCTGATTATTATCAGTGTTGCTTGATGATTTCTGAGATGAATCCTTGGCTGGGTAGAGAGCTTCGACGGCCCAGGAGATTTCTTCAAGGCTGGCAATTTTAAAAGTGATCTCTCGGCCAAGAGAATATTTAACGGCACTAAATATATTGGGATCAATATCTCCACTTATAAGAACAGATACTATATTGTCATTCTCAATAACAGGCGCGATTGATAATTGAAGGCATTTATCACGAGCAAATATTTTAGGCAACTCTGACATTCGCCTGCTATGATTAGAAATTTCCGTTTGCTTATATCGATTTACGTATATATTGTAATATAAGGTAAAATCACCCTGCAGTCAAAGAAGAAATGGTCTATTATCGCTATTGGGGAAAAGACCTCTCCGGAGCAAAGGCAGAGGGTCTAAAACGAGCCAAAAATCCTGATGACCTTGAATCTCAGCTGGTGGAAGAGGGGATTTTTCTTAAGTCTTTTACCCGTAGAAGCATCGGTATAATAACAACTCTCCATGGTTGGTCAAAAAAACCAGAGATTACCCATTTAACAAGACGATTGGCGGTTCTGATATCATCCGGCATACCGATTCTGGAAGCAGTTCAGTCAATTAAGGAACTGATTGATGACCGACGGCTGGGTGCAATCTTTGATGAGATTATTTCCGGAATCGAAGCAGGTGAATCCTTACATGCCGCCTTTGGAAAATATCCGGAGTATTTTGATACCATTTATATTTCGCTTCTCGAGACAGGCGAGGTTTCCGGGACTCTCGACAAATCCATGGAGCGAATTGCATCTTATCGGGAAAGAGCAGAAACTATAAGTAAAAAAATCCGGGCCGCTATGGCTTATCCATCACTTGTTCTGTTCGTATCATTCGCCGTAATATTTGCCTTGGTTGCCTATATTATACCAATTTTCTCTTCTATGTATTCAGGTTTTGGAATGGAGCTCCCCGGTTTGACTCAAAAGATTGTAGGTTTCAGCGATTTACTCAAGAATTCCATATGGCCTGTTCTATTCATATTATTAATCATTATTGTTTCCTTTGTTGGAGCCTATCCAACCAAAAGGTTTAAACTTATAATTGGCATGATACTTCTAAAACTCCCTATTCTAAAACGGATATCTTTAAAGCTGGCGACGGCCCGGTTTTGCCGGACATTGGGAACATTACTAACTTCGGGATTGCCTCTTATCACCGCTATTCCGGTGGCCATCAAGACAAGTGGTAATAAATTTATTCAAAGAAGACTCGAGAGAGTTCCGGAGAGATTGGCAGAGGGGACGTCATTGGCCGATACTCTTATGGAATCAAAGATATTCCCGCGCACAGTCATTCGTATGACCTCGGTCGGCGAGTCAACCGGGCGATTGGGAGAGATGTTTACTCGGATGGCAGATTTCTTTGAAGCCGAAGTAGATACTGAGATAACCACCATGACCTCGCTTATTGAGCCAATTGTTATTATAGGGCTTGGATTAGTCATCGCCGTTATTCTTTTGGCTATGTATCTTCCCTTATTTGATTTAATTGCGCAAATCGGTGCATAGTTCATTTTTGCCAGATCTGTACGATTTCCAGATTATAATGCTCTAATATGAAAATTTTTATTTACAAACTCTATATATCCACCATTTATATGTATAATACAGCAATGGGTCTATTGGAAATATGTATCTTTGAAAAATTGTCAAACCTGTGGGAAGGATATGCAATAGGACACAACTTGCTGATTTCTTGATTATAATTATTAATTCAAAACAATTACTTAGAAAATCTTATTCTTCCGACCGTGGAATTTGTGGTGCAATAGACTGGATTACAAATCTTTGAAAACTAATATAATTGATTATTGCGAATATATTCCGTCTATTTGATTGAATGACGCAATAAATTGGGGGATTTGTGAAAAATATTAATGGAATTCAAAACCATTGGCTCATTGCGGCAATGGCAACTTACATTTTTGGTAATATAGGCCTCTTTTTTATAATAGGCCATTATTTTACAATTGATCTAGTATTTTTAATTCCCTGGTTATTTACTATTGTTTTGATTGTTGAGATAGTAATGTGTTTTAAGGCAAAATTATTGAAAGAAACATTTAAATATCATCACATTACTAAAGCATTACTCATTATTTGCTTTCTGACATGGTTGGGTATTATATATGTTTATTTAAAAAATGTATTTCCTTCGGTATTTTGACCCAACAAACGAGCATAAATAATATTGCATTTACGCCAACGGGTGGCGCGGTTTAAGGGTACTTTAAGCGATGTGCGGTATTACCTGACCGACCATCTGGGTTCGGTGCTCGGTCTGGTTCGCCACGACGGCACAATTGTCAACGAGGTTCAGTATCATCCTTATAGCGAGATATTGCGGCGGAACAACACTGATCCGGTTATGCGGCATGGCACCGGAACATGGAAACATGCAAGGAATTTGCACCCCCGGCGCATTGTCTGGACCACAAGGGTCACTGACCTACATTAACTTTAGGCAGACTGAAGGAACTGTTGAAAAAGCCCTTATACCGTTGTCTCAGGTGATTCGGCTTTCCCGCTCACAGTATCTGATTTAATTGCGCAAATTGGTGCATAGTTCATTTCTATTCTGACCCCTCTGACCGCCATAACCGGATGGTGTGACCTTTATTCTATAATGGGAATCTCAACCTGCAAGACTAAGACTCCGCGTCAAAGCCAAACAGCAACTAATTGAAAAATATTCAGTTTTACTTGACGGATGCTTTTCTGCCGATCCCGGCTCGACCCTGCTCGTCCGGCAGACAAGCGACAGGCGGGCTGTCAACACCGGAAAAGCGAAATTCTCTCTTTTTTGAAAGATACAAAAAAGTTCACTGTTCTCAATCTGCGGATTTTCAAATAATCCATTACGAGATCTTCGCCGTTGATATTCAATAAGTTATAACAGATTCGCAGCCTCTTTTAGGCAAAATCACAGATTTCTGCGACAAATCTTTTTAATACTTCAAATGACACTATACTAATTATCGTCGTATTCCATTGCCAGATAATAAGATGCTTAAATATAAGAAATGCCTATAAAATGTTGGCACATGATTTGATACTGTTAATCCCTAATATGTTAGACTTAAAAAACAATTTTCTTTCTGGTTAGAGGATAATCTCTTCCTTTACAGAAGAAAGCCTATTAATCACAACTGAGGAGCACCCAATGACAAGGTATTTCCCCCACAGACAATGCTATGGTCTTGTAGTATTCGCATTATTGGCAATCTTTTTTCTTGGCGGTAATGCCGGCGGCTCACAATTAAAGGAAGATGCCAGTCTTCTTGAAGGTGGGGCTCATGATTCCCCTAAAGAAACCGGTTTATTGGGGAATTCAGATATGTCAGAAAAATATAATGCGGTCTCCTCGGAAGGGGATCTCAATGTGCATATCCCGATTTTGGATATTCCCGGAGCTATCCCTATCAGCCTCTCACTTGATTATAATTCAGGCATTAAGATTGATCAATCCGCTACGTGGGTTGGATTAGGGTGGAATCTGGCCAATTGGTCCATTAGAAGGATTACTGTTCATGGAGACGACCCTAATTCATTTAATCAGAATACACCCAATACGCGCGAAGATGTAAATGATATGTATATAGTTAATGTCCCTGGCAGGACGCTGAAATTTATCAATATTGGGACAATGAAGTGGCCCGTATATGTGCCCTTAACATATTCCAATGATTCTCTTTATTCTGAGAATCATATTCATGATGCATTGTGGGATTATTGGGACCACAATTACTTCATTATGACGAACTCTGATGGAACGCGCTATATTTTTGCGCAGGCACTAAAAATGGAATCTCAACAGGGTCCGGGTGCAATATGGAACCCCTATGATAACGTTTGGAC